>NZ_VOZD01000017.1:0-72022 GCF_013419915.1 Acinetobacter sp. YH12043 | reverse complement strand
TGGCAATAAACTGATCCCACCGGGAAGCCGCTCTAAATTTCTGTCCAACATGGTGTACTTTAGCAAGTTGTTCAAAATCCTGTCGCACAACAGGTTTAATTAGCTCATGAAATACGGTATTCTGATGGGACAAAACCTGAATCCTGGTCGTTAAAGTGTTTGTTTGCACTCATATTTTAACTGTTAGGACTCAGGTTTTTTTATTTAAAGCAAACTATGGGGCAGCAGTGGGCTCTAGAGCCTCTTTTTTATTTGAGTTATGAGTTTACGTAAGTTGTAGGAATCTTGTGTAATCAGAACCTTATAAAATGTTGCGAAAACAATAAAATACCCACCAAAGCTCAACAATATCCTTTAATCCCTTCCATATAAACTACGCATCTGTTGAATGATCTAGGGACACATATCATGTTTACAGATGGAAGAATTAAAACCTATGATGCTGTACGTGGGACTGGGAGTATTGAACTAAAAAATAATGCACAGGAGCTTAATTTTCAGTTAGATCAACTACCTTCACCTGAAATCGCGCCTCAAGTCGGAGAACGACTTAAATTTAGAATAATTGAAGAGCAAAATACGATTCAGCTGGAGAATATGGTACGTCTGGATATCAAGCATCAGGAAGAGTTCGTTTCTGAAGTAGTTGTATTACCATCTCTAGCTTCTACTTCTGCAATAGTCAATCCGGCACGCAATACTATTTTCTTTAGTCCCACACTCTGGTTGATTCTGGTAACAGCGATTGGATTTATAATTTTTGGAGAAATTTAAGTTAGGTTCTCATTTATTAAGATATTTGTCTCATCCTTCAAATAAAAAAAGCATCTTATGGTGCTTTTTTTATTTTAGAATTTAAAACGCTTTTTGAATACAATAATTAAAAATATCAAACAGTAGAGTGAATTATGTTTTTAGAGGGGAAGATCAAGACCTATAACGAAGAACGAGGTTTTGGTTTTATTGAGATAGCTGGTGAGTCAAAAGATTTATTCTTCCATATTAAAGACTTCCCAAATAAGAACGTGCCACCAAAAGTTGGAGAAAGTTTAAAGTTTCTCAAAGTACAGGATGCAGGCAAGTTTAAAGCAGATCATATTGTTCGTTTAGATATCTCATATCAAAAGACACCTTCAAAAATTGTTAGTCAACATAATGATCTTCAGATCGAAAGAGCAGTACCTTATCGTCAGCCTAAAAATTCAGTTTTATCAAAATTGATTACAGGCATTGGTTTAATCATTATCGTGATACTTGCTGTATTGGTTTATGGAAAATACCAAAACTATAAAATACAAAAGCAACAGCAACTTGAGCATTTAATGCAAGAACAAAAAAGGCTTGTTTCAGAACAACGTGCTGCTTTAGGTAACTTACCTGAACAAGGCCTAAGTGAACAAGGAAGGAAGAATTTAGAGGTATCCACAAATACTCCTATTAGAAGTACTGCCTCATCCACTTCAGTGTCTTCACCTTATCAATGTGATGGTAGAACCCATTGTAGCCAGATGCGCTCTTATGATGAAGCGGTATTCTTTTTGCGAAATTGCCCGGGTACTCAGATGGATGGAAATCATGACGGTGTTCCATGTGAAAGACAGTTTAAGGAAGAAATTAGTAAGAGACATTTATTCAGGTAATAAAAAAGCGCCCTTAGGCGCTTTTTTATTTCAACAAAATTTTAAGCTTCACAGAATTTCATAAAAGCTTTAAGACCGGGGCCTTGATATTTCTGGCGGTGTACCAGCATAAATAAAGGACGGGTGAGTGACCAGAATGGAGTATCCAGAATCACCAGTTGGCCTTTTTCCTGTAAAGGTTCAATTGCCAGCTTGGAAATACAGGACATCCCTAAACCACCTGCCACAATCTTCAGAATTGCTTCATTATGACCTAGCGTCAGACGGATATTGGCATCAGGCACATCTTTTAGAATGGCATTATCAAAGACTTCACGAGTCCCTGAACCTTCTTCACGTAAAATCCATTCAACCGATTTAAAATCTTCAGCAGTAAGCGGACGGTTTAGCTGAGCCAGAGGATGATCCGGCGCACAGCATACTGCCAGTTCATCATCGCGCCAATGAATACATTGCAGCTGCGGTAAATGACAAGAACCTTCAATCAGGGCCAAATCTAGCTGGAACTGATTTACAGCTTCGATCATTTGACGGGTATTGCCGACTTGAAGTTGCAAGTGAGCCTGTGGCTGGATTTTCAGGAAATCCGCCATCAGGTCTGGCATCAGATAGTCGGAAATGGTCAGCGTTGCACCGAGACGAAGGTCAATGCTTTGCAGTTCACCTTTGGCTGCCTGCTCGAAAGCTTCACAGCGGCCAAGAATTTCAAGAGCTTGCGGGAGAAGAAAACGACCTAAGTCATTGAGCTGTAAACGCTTACCAAGACGGTCGAATAAAGGCGCGCCAAGACCATCTTCTAAATCTGCTAAAGCCATACTCGCCGCACTTTGGGTGAGTTTGACTGCATCACTGGCTTTGGTGACGGTGCCTTCTTGAGCAACTGCTACAAAAACAGCCAACTGGCGTAAAGTCATGCGCATGAATAGAGCCTTAACATTTAAAAAATATTAATAAATTATGCTGTCATGCTACCATGAGCATAGTCTTTGATGCCACGTTTGAATCATGTCTATTGAAAAATTTAGCTTAGAAAAGGTTTTATCTGTACACCGTTGGACCAATACGCTGTTTAGTTTCACCATGACCAGACCTGCACATTTCAAGTTTACGGCAGGACAGTTTGCGCGTATTGGCTTGAAAGTGGGGGATGAACTGGTCGTTCGGGCATATTCAGTCGTGTCATCACCATTTGATGAAACGCTGGAATTTTTTTCGATTGTGGTTCCGGAAGGGAAATTTACTTCGAATTTACAACATCTTAAAGTAGGTTACGAACTCTACTTAGACAAAATTCCCTATGGCTATCTGACTTTGGCACGTTATCAATTGCCATTACCACAAGATTTATGGCTGCTTGGCACAGGTACAGGTCTGGCACCATTTTTATCCATGCTGCAAGACTTTGAAACCTGGAATAAATATAAACATATTAACCTGGTTTATAGCGTCCGTACGCAAGACGAACTGGCTTATGTCGACCGTATTCAGGAAATTGCCGAGAGCTTTGGCGAAGGTTATACTGGCTTTAAATTTATTCCAATCATTACCCGTGATCCTGAAGCAGCACTTCACCATCGTTTACCGATTTTGATTGAAAATGGGGAACTTGAACGGGCAGCAGGACTCCAGCTTAATCCTGAAACCAGTCACGTGATGCTCTGTGGAAACCCGGAAATGGTCGAAGATACCAAAGAAGCGCTAAAAGCACGTGGTCTGACCATGAACCGCCGTGGTGAAGGAAATATTGCGGTAGAGAATTATTGGTAATTCCTTTAGAGTTCCTCCCTTTCTAAAAGGTGAGCAGCATTGCTTCGTAATGGTAAGAGTCTTAAATAATTTACCTATCCCTAACCCTCTCCTAAGAGGAGAGGGAATAAATCCTTTCCTTTAATAAAGAAGGGGCGGGGTGAATTTAAAAACAAAGAATTAAATAAACCGAATTTAATCCCTCCCAACCTCCTTTTATTAAAGGGAGGAGTTTTAGGCACAAAAAAACCTCCGTCATGGAGGTTTTTTTCATACTGTCATATTAGTGAACAAACATATCCATAAAGTCACGGATTTCCTGAATGGCAGTATCTGTATCGGTCGTTAACCAGGTCGGCTCAAAGAAACCAGCATAATGTTCGATTCGATCCGCAGGCACAACTAGACGTACCGGACAATCTTCTTCCAGTAGGCGCCATGGAATAATCGGAACGTCATTATCTAGCCAAGCTGCAACATTCCTTACATCAATGACCATGGCATTAATGCAGTCCGGAAAAGGCATCACCGACATTTCTTCAGTACGGCGGCGGAAATATTCCAGATCTTGCCAGCGTAGCATAAAGCTCGGTTTGCTAAATTCAATGATTCCAATCAGATGCTGATCACGAGTGTAGTGCAAAGCACATTGATGTGTGACGTCAGTGTCAAGATCAAGCGATACACTCTGTTGACGGTACGCCATAAAACTCGGGTGCATGAAAAATAAGGTGGATAATTATAACGTATTTTGCGCAAAGTAGCAGGTATATTGAAAAACGGTATTTTTACAGCATGTTTTAGCCCACTTAAAATGTGCTTAAAATTTAATAAAATCATAGTGGTATATTGTTTATTTTATAGGCAATTCAATTCCTGATAAATCAGCTAAAAACCGGCAGTATCAACTGTCTGGGAAGAGAGTTTCTAACCATAAGACCATAGTATGTTCACGCTAGAAAGTGCCTCTTTTTGAAACTAATACCAAGTTCATCAGACTCATACATATAACTTACATCCATTCACTATCTCACCATCTTTTGTCACAGAAGCTGTGATAACTGCTTGTTATGATAAAAATCTACTTATGAATAAGAAAGAGTGAGAATGGTCATGGTTGATGATTTTAATAAAAAACCACCTTTGCATGATCAGGCAGCAATTACGCAGAAGAAGCGCATTCCTGTGTATATCCTGATTTTGGTCGGTATCTTTTTACTGGCAGTCCTGTTTTATATGTTTGCAGATGTGAAGCCAGATGCACCTGCGACCCAGCCTAATACACCAGTACCAGCAACTGAAGCCCCTACCAATAATGGTAGTCCGGCGGCTACTCCAGGCGGTGAAAGCAATGAAGCAATGGCTACTGCAGATGATGCGATGACAGAAGCAACAGCCACTGTAGGCGAAATGTCACAAGATACAGCAGAAGCTACTGCAACTGATGCTCAACAGGCCACCCAATAATTGGAATTATTAAAAAAAGCTCTGGTTCATGACTAGGGCTTTTTTGCAATAGGTGGTGATGTTTTTCAAAGTTCTGTATCTCCAGGCAAGCTAAGCACAGGAAGTTCAAGCTTTATAAGCAATCGGAAAGAGCTGAAGATTTCAAAAATAAGCTCGTGAATTCAGACAAATAGCGTAATAACAAAGAGGGCAGAAAACATGAATGATTATATGAGAGGCCCACGTGGTGGCTATGATGCCATGTACTACTGGGATCAGTTTCATCCAATTCTTAGTGCAATTGCCATATTAGTCCTAGGTTGGATTATTGCATTACTCGTCTCGGCAGGTGTTAAAAAAATCTTGCAAAAACTAGGGACCAATACACACTTAAATGCAGCGACAGGACATCGCTCTAATGTCGAGAGTATTATCGCTCGTGTTGTGTTCTGGATTATTCTGATTATTGCGGTCATCGGTGCGCTTAACGTGTTGAATCTGACAGCAGTGAGCGGACCGTTCAGTAATATGATCCAGCAGTTCCTGCTCTTTATTCCACAATTGCTGGCGGCTGTTGCTGTGGGCTTTGTTGGGTGGATTGTGGCAAATCTGGTCAAAGTCGGCTTGCAAAAAATGCTTGATCGCACCCAGCTGGATGAAAAGCTGAGTGCCGAAGTCGGTGTCAGCCCAATTAGCCAAAATATCAGTGAAATTGTTTACTGGCTGATTTTACTGCTGTTCTTGCCAATCGTCTTGTCGATTCTAGGTCTACACGGTTTATTACTACCTGTGCAGAACATGCTGACGGATGTCGTAAGTTATCTGCCTAATATCTTCATTGCTGCAGTTATTGTATTTGTCGGATACATTCTGGCAAAAATTGTTCGCGGTATTGTCGAAGGTTTGCTCAACAGCTTGAATATTCAACATCAAGCTGAGAAAGTCGGCATTTTCAAAAACTCGAATGTCGCTCAACTGATTGGTTCATTCATCTTCGCAGTCGTAATTATTACGTCATTAATCATTGCGTTTGAAGCATTGGGTATTGAAGCAATTTCTCAACCAGCAACTGCAATGCTGTATGAGATCATGAATGCCATTCCAAATATCATTGCTGCTGCACTGATTCTGATTCTGGCTTATGTGGTGTCTAGACTGGTAGCACGTCTAGTGACTGAAGTCGTTGCCGGAACAGGCGTAGATGAGGTTCCAGCTAAACTGGATCTACAACGTTTCCTGGGCAAAACCAAACTATCAAGTCTGGTGGGTTATCTGATTGTACTGTTCACCATGCTATTTGCAGTTTCCGAAGCTGCGGACCGTTTAGGCTTTGAACAGGTGAGTGGCCTGATCGCGATGTTCATCTACTTCGGTGCAAACATCCTGCTAGGTGCTGTGATCCTGGTGATTGGCTTCTGGCTGGCCAATGTAGTTGCCAATATTGTGCAACGTGGTGAATACAACAGTTCACGCTGGTTAGCGAACCTAGTTCGTGTACTGATCATGGGTCTGGTCATTGCGATGGGTCTACGTGCCATGGGCATTGCTGACTCGATCGTGAATCTGGCCTTCGGTTTAACTCTGGGTGCTGTTGCTGTGGCATTTGCCTTGGCCTTTGGTCTCGGTGGCCGTCAACCAGCAGAACGTGTACTGACTGATTTGATCGATAAAGCTAAACGAGAAGCTAAAGAGCCGAATCCTTTGAAAAATGAAACTAATATCATGACTTCAGGCTTAGGTGCTGATGTCAGTGGTACTACAGGTGCAGGCAGTTCAACTACAGGAGAAAATATTGTGCCGAATCAAGATCAATCACAAGATGACAATACGCCAATGCGTACCAATTTATCCAATAGTACGCCAGCGACCTTGACCACTGCACCGCAGGATGATGAAGCTTCAGGTGTAGATCAGGTGACACCAGATGTCGATCAGGCTGTACCGGATTCGCTTCAAGTTGATCCAACTCATCCACCAGCGAATAATCCATTTGGTTCTACAGGTGAAGAAGAACCGGATGTCGATAGTCATCCAAAAAAAGATGACCCGAATTAACCTGTTCTATTTAAACAAAATCGGCCACGCTTGAGTGGTCGATTTTTTTAATCCTGAGGAAATCTGAATGAATGCCAAGAAACCGAATAATCTGTTAGCACCCTTAGTGATAGCAGGCATAACCATTGGCTTTTTCACGGCTGCTTATCGATTTGTCTTTGTGAAAAGCAAACAGGATGAGCAGGCTGAAAAAGAGCTGGATAAGAAAATACCTGATCCAGACGAATTTAACTAAGTCGAAATACTGCCTAGTCACTATACATAGAATTTCTTTTTTAAAAAATATAGAATATTCAAGTGAATACTAAAATGATTTTGGTGTTTTTCTTGCATTAAAAATATAAAGAAAAAGGAGATCAATAAGATGTGGAAAACATTTCAGCATAAATTCATGGCACCTATGGCAGATCAAGTACCCTTACATCTGCAGGAAGCGGCTCAGAAAATGCAACTGACGATTGACCGTTTAGAAAATACGGCCAATCTCAGCCTGTTTAAAACGGATTATCTGGAATAAGCGTAGTATTTTCTTTTCCTAGATCATCTTTGTATTAAACATATTCCGATGCGGCATGTGCTGATGACCATGCCCATTGGAAGTTAAAACCTCCCAAATGACCAGTCACATCCAGTATCTCGCCCACAAAATACAAGCCTTTCTGCTTTTTGCTTTCCATGGTTTTAGATGAAACTTCGGTTGTATCTACGCCGCCCAAAGTCACTTCAGCTGTCCGGTAACCTTCAGTTCCAGAAGGCTTCAGTTCAAAGCCACTTAAACGTTTGGCAATCTGTTCCAGCTTGTCATCACTGATATTGCCGATGAATGTTTCAGCTACTTCAGTCCAGATCAGATTCTGTAATTCTAGTACTACGCTCTTCGGTAAATATTCGGTCAATAGTGTACGTAGCAGAACTTTAGGCTGACTCTGTTTTTTAGATTTAAAGAAATCAAACAGGTCGACACTTGGTAGAAAATCAACCTTAAAGCTTTGGCCAACATCCCAGTAATTTGACAGTTGTAGGGAGCTAGGGCCGCTCAGACCACGATGGGTAAACAGTAAAGCTTCAGTAAAACTGTTTAAATCATTGGACAGCGTGGCTTCAACTGCATTACCGCTCAGACGGGTGGTGACTTCCTTGAAACTATCCGAGAAAGTAAAGGGCACCAGACCGGCACGGGTTGGATAGACATGATGTCCAAACTGTTTGGCAATCTCATAGCCGATGCCTGAACCGCCTAAGGTTGGAATTGACAGGCCACCTGAAGCAACCACAACAGATTCCACTTCAAAATATCCTAAAGAAGTGGCTACCTGAAATCCTTGATCGTCTACAGTGTTGATAGCTTTCACTTCGCAGTTGGTTTTGATCTCGACCAGACCGGTTTTGTCACATTCGGACAGCAACATCGCCAGAATTTCTTTAGCACCATTTAAGGTGAATAACTGTCCATGTTTACGTTCTTCATATTCGATGCCATATTCGCAGACCATGCTAATAAAATCCCAGTTGGTATAGCGGGTCAGTGCTGAAATCACGAAATGCGGATTGTGCGAGATGAAATTTTCAGGTTCGACATAGAGGTTGGTGAAATTACATTTTCCGCCACCGGACATCAGGATTTTCTTACCCACCTTATTGGCTTTTTCAACGACTACGACTTTACGACCACGTTGTGCTGCCATATAGGCCGTCATTAAACCTGATGCACCTGCACCTATGACCAAAACATCGTATTGCTGAACAGACATGACACACTCAAGGGAGAAGAAAGGGGAGCATTATAGACAATTTTATTTCAGCTTTGGCTATTCTTGAAAGGGGCTGCCCGAATTACAACGTGTTAGCGAATATTTATCATAAATAATTTGAAGCAGCTGGCGGATTCATGCATAGTTTTGTCATGCCTAAAAAATAATCACAATGAAAAGGAATAATTTATGACGGATACGGCAGCATACAAACAATATAATCTGATCAGCTATATTCTTCATCTACTGGGTTTTTTCCTGGGAATAACCCCATTAATCGCCATTATCATGAATTATATTAAACGTGATGAAATGCGAGGCACCTGGCTAGAAAGTCATGTGGACTGGCAGATTAAAACCTTCTGGTTCAGCTTACTGGGCTATATTCTGGGTGGTCTGCTCACCGTAATTCTGATCGGTTTTGTGATTATTTTTCTTGTCTTTGTCTGGCATGTATATCGGCTGGTAAAAGGGCTGATTGCCTTAAACGGAAATAATCCGATAGGCATTTAAGTTTCGATCAGAACTCTAAGCGAGTTAAATATTTCGACCTTGTAGTCCACCAGTATGCAGGATCAGCAGTTTTGTTTCTGGTGGAAAGCAGCCTTTTTCAATCAGATTTGAAATTCCCAACAGCATTTTTCCAGTATAAATTTGCTCTAAGGGAATATCATATTCAGCTTCAAAGTGCTGTATAAACTGGATCAGTTCAGGAGTGGTTTTGGCATAACCACTGCAACAATAATCATCGAGAATGGACCAGTTTCTTTTCTTGGTCAGTTTAGCCACCTCCTTATTCAGGAAATCGCCTTTTAAGGCAGAAAATCCTACTACCTGTTGATGAGGCTGGCTGGCTTCAATCAAACCTGTAATCGTGCCACCAGTGCCTACAGCACAGCAGATCACGTCAAATTGTGCATCGCCGTCCTTTAGAATCTCCTGACATCCCCGAATCGCCAATGCATTAGTACCGCCTTCAGGAATGATGTAATGTGCAGGAAACTTTTGTGCTAACGCTTCTAGATAATTAGCGTCCTGTTTACGTCGATATTCTTCACGACTCACAAAATGTAACTGCATGCCAAATTGTTGTGCCAACGCTAAAGTGGGGTTTAAAGGCTGATGAGCCAGTTCTTCACCCCGAATAATGCCGACACTCTCAAAGCCAAACTGCCGTGCTGCAAACGCCGTTGCGGCAATATGATTGGAATAAGCGCCACCAAAAGTTAGCAGCTTTTTAAAGCCAAGTTGCTGTGCTTCCAGAAAGTTGTATTTCAGTTTAAAAAACTTGTTGCCTGATATTTGCGGATGCACCAGATCCAGACGGCGTATGGTTACAAAACTGTCTTTCAGCCAGATGCGCTGGTCTGGAATATGCTGGGCGATTTTTTCAAACATGGTATTTTCATAAGCTAAGAATGAGCAAATTATAGCGAAATAGAATCAGCAGGATGGCAGAATCATGAGCTCCTTAAACTAAGAATAAAATTTTGTAGATTGTCACAATTCATATGCTGAAAATTTAAACAAATTTGCTAATCTGAATCTTATAGGGAACTTAGAGGAGGATAGAATAATGAAAATACTATCCTGTACGATTTTAAGTGTATTGCTCTTGGGCTTATCTGGCTGTGATGATCCGCTGAATAAACCTAAAACTGATACACGAAGCATGATCATTGGCGGAGTGCCGGTGCATGACCATGATTATAAGATGATTGATTCATCTTTCATCGCTCAAGACCAACTGAAAAAATAGCGGAATTTCGCACAAATATTGCATCATTTGTGTAGAAATATTAAAGCAAAATAAATTATTTTTACTTAAAATAAGCCATTCATTTTAAGTTTGGATGGTCACGTGGAATCATTTTGGATTTTAGGTTCAATTGCCTTTGCCCTCATGTTAGGTGCAATGAGCCCCGGACCGACTTCTATTTATGTAGCGAAAAATTCAATTGCGATCTCACGTAAGCATGGCCTATTTACAGCTTTAGGTACCGGAACAGGGGCAGCTATTTTTGGTCTGCTTGCAGTTTTAGGTTTGCAGGCATTTTTGCTGGCTGTGCCATCTGCCTATCTGGCGCTTAAAATTTGTGGTGGTTTATATCTGCTCTGGTTGGCTTTTAAAATTATCAAGCATGCCAAAGAACCGATCGATGCAGGCGATGACAGTCAAACTCAGATGTCCTTACGTCGCGCCTATATGACAGGCTTGATTACTCAATTATCTAACCCAAAAATTGCCATTGTATTGGCCAGTATTTTTACTGCGCTTTTACCTAAAGAAATTCCAACTTACTTTTACTTTGTATTGCCGGTTTTATGTTTCTTTATTGATGCAGGCTGGTGCTCGCTGGTGGCCGTTGCA
This sequence comes from Acinetobacter sp. YH12043, assembly GCF_013419915.1. NCBI lineage: Bacteria > Pseudomonadati > Pseudomonadota > Gammaproteobacteria > Moraxellales > Moraxellaceae > Acinetobacter > Acinetobacter sp. YH12043. The sequence continues at coordinate 61,013 of NZ_VOZD01000017.1, read as the reverse complement.
CTTTCTGCCGAAAAACCGCGTCGTGTGTATTTAAAATTTAAAGCTGGCTTTGACCGTGCAGCAGGGGCGGTCATGACCGTGCTTGGCTTAAAGCTGATCTTTGGGATGAAGTAATTTTCCAATTATCACAGACTATAAAAAAAGCCCCGATGATTCGGGGCTTTTTTAATTTGGTGCTTAAAAAATATTTTCTTCGGAATTAGCGGAAATCCGGTGAATAGATAAATCTGCACCGGTAAATTCTTCTTCCTGACTCAGACGAATACCGATCAACACTTTCAGCAGACCATAAACCAGAAATCCACCTGCCAGAGCCACTACAATCGCGAGTACGGTACCGAATAATTGTGAAATGATAGAAACACCGCCCATGCCTCCGAGCCATTGCTGACCGAATATACCGACAGCAATTCCACCAAAAGCACCGCATACGCCATGCAAAGGCCAAACCCCTAATACATCATCAACTTTGAGTTTATTTTGAGTATAGGTAAAGAGTTTTACAAAAATCACGCCTGCGCTGATTCCGATAAATAATGCACCCAGTGGATGTACCACATCAGAACCTGCACAGATGGCAACCAGTCCAGCTAATGGGCCGTTGTGCAAGAAGCCGGGGTCATCTTTACCGGCTACTTTTGCTGCAATGGTTCCACCAACCATCGCCATTAAAGAGTTAATCGCAACCAGTCCGGAAATGGCATCCAGGCGCTGTGCACTCATCACATTAAAGCCAAACCAGCCGACAATCAGAATCCATGAGCCTAAAGCAAGGAAGGGGATGGATGACGGTGGATGTGCAGTAATCCGACCATCATTTTTATAGCGTCCATTACGTGCACCAAGTAAAACGACTGCAGCTAGAGCAATCCAGCCCCCCATACCATGCACGACCACAGAGCCGGCGAAATCATGGAAGCTGGCCCCAAAGGTATCTGCCAACCAATCCTGAAAACCAAAGTTGCCATTCCAGATCATCCCTTCAAAAAATGGATAAATCAGAGCCACCAGAAATAAAGTAGCTAAAGCCTGCGAACGCATTTTGGCCCGTTCAGCAATGCCTCCCGAGATAATCGCAGGAATAGCTGCGGCAAAGGTCAGCAGGAAGAAACAACGCATCAGGTTATAACCATGATCGGCTGCTAAAGTAGAGGCATCGTGGAAAAAATGCTGACCATAGGCAATATAATAGCCCACTAAAAAGTAAGCAATGGCGGATAGAGAAAAGTCAGTGAGAATTTTACTTAAGGCATTGACCTGATTCTTATGGCGAACTGTCCCTAGTTCTAAAAACGCAAATCCTGCATGCATGGCAAGCACTAGAACTGCACCGAGAAGGAGAAATAATAAGTCTATATTCTGCATTATGCGTTCCAATTTAGTGCATAGAATCACAAAAGAAATCCAGTATATAGAGGCAAACTGATTCGAAAAGAGTTACTAGCAAGGGAAATTTTGATAAAGAATTTCTTGAAACTGACAAGACTCGATATAAAGCACAATAGAATTTTATGCACCAAACTAAGACATCATAAGAAAAGATAAAATTTAAATTTATATTTTGTTTTTTAGATATTTAGCTTTATCAAGGAAAATGGCGTGTTAAAAATGTGTGCTAAAGGTGCACATGAAAAGTGAAAGGATTTTTAAGAAAAAATTTAAAAAATTAAATGAAAGATGATTTTGAATTGCAAAAGCACATCATGATTTTAAATTTTAGAAGTCATATAGGCTATTGATTAGCTATATCTCCAATAAATAAAACCCTAATAAATTAGGGTTTCATCCGGAGCTAAAATCTCTGAAGTATTCAATTAATCTTTAAAATGTACAGGAATCCATTGATAGCTCTTTCCATCTTTAGAGTAAATATGACCGATCCCCGGGAATGGTAAATGTGGCGCTGCAATGGTCTGACCTTGCTTGGCGTATTCAGCAAAATGCTTTAAACGGGTTTGCACCGCAGTTTTAGGATCGACATCGAATTCTATGGCTGTTTCAGGTTTGTCGAATTGCAAGGTATGTGAATGGACGATGTCACCGACAAAAACCACTTCTTGACCATCGGCTTTGAGTTTAAAGCTGTAATGCCCTGGGGTATGACCAAAGGATGGCTTAAACTCGACCCCACCAAAAGCTAAAGATTTATCAGAAAAGACTTTCACTTTTTTAGCTTTTTCATAGGGTGCAAGAGCTGCTTTAATTTTCTCTACGGTGCCTAAGAAACCTTCCTGCTGGTCTTTCGGTAGTTTTTTGACGGTATTTGGACTCAGCCAGTAGTCATACTCGGTTTTGGAAATATGTAAGGTGGCATTTGGATAATTTGCTGCGCCATTATTTGAAATGCCACAAACATGATCAGGGTGGAGATGAGTCAGGAAAATGCCACTCACTTGTGCAGGCTGATAACCTGATGCCTTGAGGTTGTTATAAATTGAGCCTAAGTGGGCACCAAAGCAGCTTGCAGCGCCGCTATCCACCATGAGTAGTTGATTGCCTGTATTAATCAGGAAGGCATTAACAGATGTCTGTATACCTTTGGCTTGATCGGCATGATACTTCTTCAAAATTTCTGTTTTTTCTGCATCATTTAGGCCTTTAAACATCGATGGATTTAAGTAGTTTGTACCATCGAGCAGGGCAGTAATCTGAGTATTACCAATTTGGTGATGGTAGTAGCCAGCAACTTGTTTTTGTGAAGTAATCGGTGCAGGTTCAGCAGCCTGACTCACACTTACACCCAAAACAGAAAATGAAAGTAGAGAGGTGAGAAGGGATGTTTTTAAAGTATTCATGGCAATTCTTATGGTTGTGAAGTTTATGCTATGTATTAGCATGTAAAGCATGAAAATAGAATATAAAAATATTTACCTTTTTTTAAAGAGAGAAAAAGAATTCGCTATCTGTACTAGGCATTCAGTTTGAATCTGTATATTGATTTTTTAAGGAAATAAAAGATTTTGTATCTAAAAATATTTTTATAAATAAAATACTTAGATAAATTTCACTTTTATAAAAAAGCCCGTTAACATGGGGCATTGCAAACAGCCTTGGGTATCGCTATGAGTTTTTGGAAAAAGAAAAATAATGCAGCATTTGTATTTTTCATTATTACCTTATATTCATTGCTGGGCTTCGGCATTGGCTATGTCATCTGGGAATTTTTCCTTGATAAATAAGTGCTATCTGATTTATTGATCGATCTAAAAAAGCCTCTAAAGATAGAGGCTTTTTTAATAAGCAATTATTTACTGCATTCAGGCTGAGAACGGTCAATAATTTGAGTGCCTTCTACGCGATAGCCAATTTGGCCTACAAGAAATGCTTGATTTAGTTGAGTGATGACTACATCAGAAAGTGCTACTGCACAACGATCTTTTTCAATGGCACGATCTACTGCTGTTTTGAAATTTGGAATACCTAAAGGGAATAAAATTACTGGAACTTTATCTTCGCCTTTAACGCGTTCGCCTTTAACGAACTGAGTTGAGTTTAGGTTAAAGTTTTTAGTTGAAGCTACAGTCATATCAGCCATACGAACTGAACATCCTGTGAATACAATTGTTGATGCTGCTAAAGCTGAAACTAGTAATTTTTTCATGTTTACCCCGAATAATTCTAAAAATAAAAAAGCGTTTAGATTCTATAGATATATTTTTAAAAAACAAGAAAATAAATTGTATAAATGGTAAAAAACTAAAGATGAAGAACTTTTATTGGCTGAGTATTATTTTAGTAGACTAAGTAAAAAGCCCCTACAATGTAGAGGCTTTTCCTCTATCTAAGACCTAAATCTTAAGACACTTTATCACCTGGTTTAGCACCAGATTCAGGCGAAATCACCCAAACACCGTCGCCATTACCAGCGGCAAGTACCATACCGTTCGAAATACCAAAACGCATCTTACGTGGAGCAAGGTTAGCGACCATCACCACCAGTTTGCCTTTCAGGTCTTCCGGTTTATAGAACTCACGGATACCACTGAACACATTACGTGGTTCAGCTTCTCCAACATTTAAAGTCAATTGCAGTAGTTTGTCAGAACCTTCAACCGTTGCAGCGTCCAGAACTTCAGCCACACGTAAATCAACTTTAATGAAGTCATCAATCGTGATGATCTCAGCTTCACCAACTTTAGGTTCAGCTTTCTTCTCTTTGGCTTTCTCTTTTTTCTTCTCAGCTTTTGCTGGTTCAGCAGCAGGTGCAGCTAAAGAATCTTTAGATGCATCGACCATCGCAGCCACAGCTTTCGGATCAACACGTTGCATCAGTGGCTGGAACAATGCAATTTCATGACCAGTCAAAATTTCAGTGCGAGAAGCAAAGTCGAAAGAAGCCAGTTTTAGGAAGTCCTGAACCTGAGCAGCCAAAGTTGGAAGTACTGGAGCTAAATACACAGCCAATTGACGGAACAGGTTGATACCTACAGAACACACACCGTGAACCTGTTGTTCTTCGCCTTCAATTTTCGCTAAAGCCCAAGGTTTTTTCTCATCGATGTACTGGTTGGCTTTATCTGCAAGTGCCATGATTTCACGGATCGCTGCCGAGAATTCACGGGTTTCATAAGCTTTGGCAATTGAATCGCCAGCATCAATAAAGCTTTGAACCAGTTCAGGCTCGGCACAAGTTGCACTTAGCTTGTTGTCAAACTTGGTATTGATGAATTTTGCACAACGGCTGGCGATATTCACTACTTTACCCACTAGGTCCGAATTCACTTTCTGAACGAAGTCATCCAGATTCAGGTCAGAATCTTCAACCTTATCAGAAAGTTTAGAAGCAAAGTAATAACGCAGGTATTCAGGGTTCAAATGCTGTAAATAAGTTTCAGCTTTAATGAAGGTACCGCGAGATTTAGACATCTTCTGACCATTTACAGTCAAGAAGCCGTTCACGAATAAACCGGTTGGTGTACGGTAGTCTGCACCTTCCAGCATTGCAGGCCAGAACAGGGCATGGAAGTAAACGATGTCTTTACCAATGAAGTGATAGACTTCATTTTTAGAATCTTTTTTCCAGAAATCATCAAAGCTTAAGTCAGGACGTTTAGTTTTGATGTAATTCTCGAAGCTCGACATATAGCCGATTGGCGCATCCACCCAAACATAGAAATATTTGTTTGGTGCATCTGGAATTTCAAAACCGAAATAAGGCGCATCACGTGAGATGTCCCAGTCGTTTAAGCCATTATCAAACCATTCATCCAGTTTGTTGGCGATAGATACGGGTAGACGACCTTCGTCACGGGTCCATTTTTGCAGGTATTCACCAAAATTTGGCAGTTTAAAGAAGTAATGATCTGATGATTTCTCAACAGGAGTCGCGCCGCTTAAAGTCGATTTTGGATTTAATAATTCAGTTGCGTTGTAAGTTGTACCGCAGACTTCACATGAATCGCCGTATTGATCTTCTGCCTTACATTTTGGGCATGTACCCTTAATAAAACGGTCTGACAGGAACATGCCTTTTTCAGGATCAAATAACTGGGTTACAGGGCGAACTGCAATATTGCCGGCTTCACGGTTTTTGATATAGATTTCTGAAGCGCGGGCGCGGTTGGTATCACTGTGGGTAGAGTCATAATGATCGAAATGCACACCGAAACCGTCAAAGTCACGAATGTGTTCTTTTTGCACATTGGCGATCTGTGCTTCAGGTGAAATGCCATTTGCCTCAGCACGCAGCATGATCGCTGTACCATGAGCATCATCCGCACAGACATACGTCACGTCATGACCCATTGCACGCATCGCACGTACCCATATATCAGCCTGGATATAGCCGAGTAAGTGACCCATATGAATCGGGCCATTGGCGTAAGGAAGGGCATTGGTGACTAGGATTTTACGCACGGATTCACTCTCTCATTCGTATTCATTATGCAATGGGCCATAATTTTACATGATGCAGAAGGGATTACAAAGAAATGCTTTTACATAAGCGTTAGGAATAAATCAGGCTGAATATTCAGAATACAAAAACTGGCTATAGACGGGAAATTGACCCTTAAAAATTCGATTGAGATAAGTTGATGCTACTTCCTGCAAGCAATAGCAACAACATGTACAGGCTTTGTTGCAGTTTGCTTAATTCCCCCACGTCATTGCATGCTTTGTGCTAAAAATTTGGCTGATCATTTTTATTATGACGCCTTAGGAGGGTACTCATGACTCAGAATAACCAGACAAGTACTTCAAAACAGAATCAAGATAAAGAACAACATGCACGAGAGCTGCATGACAAGATTGAACAAGAGCAAAAGCAGAATGAGATTGATAAACAGCATAAGCAGAAACATGAAGAAGTCCTAGAAGCCCAAAAAAATGGTGCTGATGAAAAGTCTGATCATCAGCAAGACTCTAAAGCATCTGGTCATCAGCAATCAGAGCAAAAAGATGCGTCTAAAAATGACCAATCTAATCATGGTGATCAATCCGATAAAAAAGCTGAAAGTACCAAAATGGATGACTTAAAAGCGAAAGCCATCGCGATCGGTGAAGAGCTGTTGCAAAAAGGCGAAAAGATTCTGAATGAGCTAAAAAATGGCAAATCAGACAGCCAGAAAAATGGCGAGCAAGGTTCAGATGATTCGAAAAAGGCACAGGATAAAAGTTCTGGAGATAAATCGGCAAATCAGGCTGACCAGGATCGTATGGCAAATTTAAAAGATGAAGCGCTACACAAATTTGAAGATACTAAGGTCAAAATTAGTGAGTTGGTGAATGAAGCTGCTACGAAACTGAATGAGTTGAAACAGATGGCGGCTGAAACCATGACTAAAATGAAAGGCGATGACCAGTCTCAGTCAGATGATTCGAAAAAGCAGGATCAGGATTCTTCATCTAAAGAGGCTAAGGATAAGGACCAAAATTCAGATCAGACCAATAACAAAAATGATGCTAAAAAGGATCAGGATAAGGCTGATCAATCTGGGCAAAACAAGACCGACCAAGATAAAAATCATAAATAATCATTTCATGTTGAAAGCCACTTCATTCAGTTTTTGAATGAAGTGGCTTTTTAATGGATACTATCTAATTAATTTTATTTAAAATTTTAAAATATCAATAATATAAAACAATAAATAAGATGTAATGCTGACTTTATAAATTTTCTTCCCTGTAACTCTTTAAAACCAAGTAAAATAGTTGGAAATTATATTTGTCTTTCAGGCTTCTGAATACAGATTGCTTAACCTGAGACTAAAACCTCGTTAAACTAAGCTATTCAGATGTCTATCTATATTTTTGGAGTAACCTATGTCCTGGCTTTCTTCGCTTAAATCGGTTTTTTCGCCTTCCAAGGAGGTGAACGAAGAAGCTGTGCAGAACGTACTGCAAAACTATATCTTGCCAAATTCTAGCAATGCGCTGAAAGACCGGATTACTCAGGTCAATGTGCAAGGCGAGATTCTGCAAATCACCATTAATACCTATCCGGAAGAAAAAGAGCAGTTACAGCAGATTCATGATGAACTGGCGGATGCGCTAGAGAAATGCGGTATTAAAGAACTAAACCTGCATGTGATTCAGCAAAAGACGGGTCATAAAAAAGAAGGCGGTTGTGGACATCATCATGCAGAAGGCGAGAGCTGTTCCAGCCAGCCGCAAACTGCTGCTTCAAAATCGAATCTGCCACCTGTAGTTGATGCTTCAGGCAGCGTAGCTCAAGCAGAAGCTGATCCAAATAATCCACCGATCCAGAAAGCTGCTCCACAGCAACGTGATGTGCCGAAGCATCCACGCATTCAGAATGTCATTCTGGTCTCTTCAGGTAAGGGCGGTGTAGGTAAATCAACCACAACTGTGAATCTGGCTTTGGCTTTGCAAAAATTAGGTTTGAAAGTGGGTGTACTGGATGCGGATATTTATGGTCCAAGTATTCCAACGATGCTCGGCAATGCCGGCAAAACCCCGATGATCGAAGCCGAACAGTTTGTCCCACTCGATGCCTATGGTATGGCAGTGCTGTCGATTGGTCACTTAACAGGTGATAATAATACGCCGGTTGCTTGGCGCGGTCCGAAAGCAACAGGTGCCTTGATGCAGCTATTCAATCAAACCCTATGGCCAGATCTGGATGTATTGATGATTGACATGCCGCCAGGTACAGGTGATATCCAGTTAACGCTTGCTCAGCGTATTCCAGTCACAGGTGCTGTGATCGTCACCACACCGCAAAATGTGGCATTGCTGGATGCAACTAAAGGCATTGAACTGTTTAACCGTGTGCAGATTACAGTGATGGGGGTAGTCGAAAATATGTCGACCCATATCTGCTCGAACTGCGGTCATGAAGAACAGATCTTTGGTACAGGCGGCGGTGATAAACTGTCAGAGCAATACAATATTCCATTGCTCGGCCGCTTGCCTTTGAATGCAGTGATTCGTGAAAATGCCGATGCCGGTAAGCCTTCAGTGATTGCTGGAGATGATGCTGCTGAAAGTTATATGGCCATTGCTCAGAAAATTGCAGCAAAATTGCCAAAAGCAGAAAAAGATAAAACTCGTATTTTCTAAGATTCTATAATAAAAAAAGAGAGCTTAAGCTCTCTTTTTTTTATGAGGTTTTAGTCGTAGCTGTATTTTCTTTTCTTGCCTGAATGATATTAAAGCCAATTGCAATAATCACCATGATGGTGCCGATAATATCGGTCATGGTCTCAGGCACAATCATCATGAGAGCGCCAACCCCTAGGAAGATGCGCCAGAACCAATTCATCGCGGTTTTAAAGTAGCCTTCTACTGCAGCGCCAAGTGCCAGAATGCCGACAATGGATGTTACGGTAATGCTTAAAATGACATTCCATGCCGGTAAGCCAAATTCTTTGGCATTCACGGCAATATCTGTTGTATCAATCATTAGCATCGCCGGGTTATAGACAAACAGGAAGGGCACAATAAATCCGGCTAGGGATAGGCGCAAGGCCAGGAATCCAGTCCGCATTGGGTCACCCCCGGCAATCCCGGCACCGGCAAAGGCGGCCAAAGCGACGGGTGGGGTAATATTGGCAAACAGGCCAAAATAGAACACAAACATATGCGCGACTAGGATTGGAATATCAAAGTTGGCCAAAGCAGGTGCTGCCATCGTCGCGGTAATGATATAGGCTGGAATCGATGGTAGACCCATGCCCAAAATCATCGATGCAATCATGGTGAAGAACAGAGTGAGGAACAGACTGCCAGCACCAATACTCATGATTGAAGAAGTCATGACAGAACCAAAGCTAGTCAAGCTCACCACACCAATAATGATACCCACGACCGCACAGGCAGCCATCACTGAAAGTGACTGCTTGGCGCCATCAGCTAAAGCCTCCAGAATTTCCTTAGGTCCCATACGGGTGGATTTTCTGAATGCTGCCACCACAATGGTCAACAAAATTGTATAAACAGCGGCATAACTCACTGGAATCGACTGGAATAAAAAGAATACCAAAGCAACGATTGGAAATAATAAATGTCCTCGTTCTTTCAGGACTTCTTTGACTCGTGGTAGGTCAGCTTTGGGAACGCCTTTCAGGTGATCTCGGCCAGCTCTGAAATGGACTTGTGCCATCACACCGAGATAATACAGCAGGGCAGGTAATACCGCAGCTAAGGCAATCGTGCCATAACTGACACCCGTGGTTTCTGCCATGATGAAGGCACTGGCACCCATTACTGGCGGCAATATCTGCCCGCCGACAGAAGCACTGGCTTCCACTGCACCGGCAAAGTTTTTGTGATAGCCAATTTTCTTCATTAAAGGAATGGTAAATGAACCTGTTCCTACGACATTGGCAACCGCCGTCCCGTTGATACTGCCCATAAAACCGCTGGAAATCACCGCGACCTTGGCTGGTCCACCTTGCTTATGTCCCGCAAGTGCCATGGCGAGATCATTAAATAATTTTCCCATTCCTGATTTCGCCAGAAAGGCACCAAACAGGATAAACAGGAAAATAAAGGTGACTGAAGCACCAATGGCTGAAGAATATAAACCTTCAGTCTTCAGATACATTTGTCCGAAAATATCACTGAATGTATAGGGGCGAGTGAGCAAGCGATCCGGCATCCATTCAAAATGACTGACAAATGGATAGCTTAAGAAAATCAGTCCTAAGATCGGCAACATCCAGCCCATTACCCTTCGAGCAGCCTCAACCACCAATACTACTGTCATAATCGAGAAGACAATGTCCAGCGTATTGGGAATGCCTCCCCGAGTGGTCATAATCGCTTGATACTCTTTAAATAAATAAAAGAAAGAAGCAAAAGAGGCGATCACCCAAATCCAGTCTGTCCATGCGACTTTTTGTCGGCTACTTGCTTGACGTGCTGGATATAACAAGAAAATCAGCGCCAGACCAATGGATACATGGGCTGCACGTTGAATCAGTTCTGGCAAGGGATTAAAAGTAATATAAAGATGAAATAACGAATAGGATATTGCCAAGGCAGCAATAAACCAGCGAACCGATTTGTTGATCGGATTGCGAGTGACAGATTCACGGTCAAATTTTTCTAATAATTCTTGTTGCTGTTGATCATCCAGTGCTTCGGTCACATTTCTTGTTTCTTGTGGATTCATAGGCAATCATTTAAACCTCTTTTTTTCCATGGGCTGTCTTTTTTTATAGAAAGTTGTACCGTGCTGTAGTCGGGAAAATCCTGATAAATATTCCAGATCCGATCAGCACTCTCAATTTGTCCCTGCATTCTGCGTGAAATGACCCAGTTGAGTTCTTTCATCTCTCGGTTGATTTGCATATGGATATTGCCATCATCCTGTCGAGTAATAGTACCTTGATCAGGTGTACCCGCACCAAATGAAATGAACTGAGTGTCTGTCAGAATGAAATGATCCTTGTCTAGAAGATAACGTTCTTTCCAATGTGTTCTTTCTACCGAATGCATCCAGCTGAGCTGAAAAGATTTCTGGTCAATTTTGCACTGAAAATTTTGCTCTTTCACTTCCACAAAAATATACGGAAATGTCATCCAAACACAGCTAATAAAAAAAGTAGCCAAACTAAAAAGTGCAGCAATCGCTGCACCTTGTATCCATTTCATCAGTTCGCTTTATTCTCATCATAGAATTTTTGCGCGCCCGGATGCAGTTGAGCAACCAGACCTTTTTGTGCACCTTCTAAAGTGATTTCTTTAGCAGCCTGATGTGAATTGGCGAGTTGATCCAAGCTGGAGAAGAACGTCTTGGTTAGCTTATATACATCATCTGTAGAGAGATCAGAACGAACCACCAGCGCATTCATGATCGCAGCTGTAGGAATATCTTCAGCATTGCCATAGGTCCCTTTAGGAATGGTCATTGGCAGGAAATACGCCTGATCTTTGGCAATCGCTTTCACTTTATCTGGATTAATACTCACCAGTTGTAGATCAAAGCCCTGTTGCAGCTCCATCAGTGAAGAGTTTGGAAGACCACTGGTCAGGAAGGCTGCATCCAGTTTACCGCCTTTCAAGGCATCAGCTGCTTCGGCATAACCTAAGTAATCTACTTTGACATCCTTATAAGTGATACCAAAACCGTTCAATAGAGTACGGGCATTCACTTCTACACCTGAATTCTGGGCGCCCACTGCAATACGTTTGCCTTTGAGATCTTCAATATTTTTGATACCAGAACGTTTTGAAGTGACAATCTGTACATAGTTTGGATAAAGCGCAGCGATCTGCTGCACGTTGTCAATTTTAGAACTAAAACTGCCTTGACCATTAATTGCTTCAGTTAAGCTGTCGCTCATGACAAAGGCCATTTCAACCTTGTTCTGTTTTAATAAATTTAGATTTTCGACAGAAGCCCCTGTGGTCTGGGTTTTGGAACTTACGCCGTAGGTCTTGTTATAGATTTCAGCCAATCCTGTTCCGATGACATTATAAGGGCCTGAGGCACCGCCTGTCGCAATATTGACAAATCGGGTTTGCAGTTTATCTGCAGCTACGCTCTCGCCAGATGCAGCCTGATTATCTGATTTATTTTGTGCATTATCATTCGAGCAGGCAACTACGCCTGATAACGCTAAGCTCATGACTGAAAGTTTGATCCATTTATTCATATATGACTCCTGATATTATTCTGTAGTTCTTAAAATATAATTAAAACAACAATATACTAAACCGTCTGGATGTTAAAAAATGTGAATTATCAATTGTTGTCCTTGTACAATTTAACAGCAATTATTTTGTCTGAATACCTTTAATAACATTTTTTTCGAAATTTTGCTTTATCAATATGTTGAACAAATTGAGCAAGATAGACATCTTAAATGGAGAGTGGAAATTTAATCATTAGGAGTTAGGTAAAAGTTGCTCCCATCACTAAATCTTTCTATAGAAGTGTGCAAAGTTCATATGCAAGAGCAGGGATTTTTAGTTAGTTAAAATTCAATCAAAGATTACTAGAAATAATGATTTTAAAGTTTTGGATGATTTTTCTTTCATGTTGTAGAGACTAGTATTTCAGGAATTTTAAGTCCGAATACTCTATTGAAACTTCTACTTTTATAGCAATTTTATGATGAGCTTATAGCTTTATAAATTGACAAAATTGACTGAAATAAAATTTTCTTTTATTTTTATATAATTATATGAAAATAAATAAAAAAATAAAATATATTTTTTTTTAATATGTTCTCTTACAATTATTTTTTTGCAGATTTGACCGGATTATTTTATGCTTAATACCTAAGAGCGAGGTCAAACTATGATTTCATGGTTATTTATTGGTTTAGTGGCAGCCATTCTATTAACACCGGGCCCAACCAATACTTTATTGGCATCGTCAGGTATTCAAGTTGGATTTAGAAAAACTTTTCGCCTTATTCCTGCAGAAGCTTTCGGCTATCTCATCGCAATTACATTCTGGGGCTTTTTGATTGGTAAAATCTCGGTCTATTTACCGGAATTACCTCATATTCTCAAACTCTGTAGTGCTACTTATATTCTATTTTTAGCTTTAAAATTATGGCGTACCGCAGAACTTGGTGAAAATTTTCAATGTATTTCGATTCGGGCACGGGAACTATTTTTGGCGACTTTGCTGAATCCTAAGGCATTATTATTTGCTTCGGCTATTTTCCCGGTCATGGTGTGGAAAAGCAGTCAATATTATGTGACTTATATGCTGGCATTCTTGGCATTACTTATTCCTATCGCATTTTTCTGGACCTTTTTAGGTAGCTTATTGGCCAGAAAAAACAATCGCTGGCTGAATCAAAAGAACTTACAAAAGACCGCTTCCATTATTTTAATGAGCTTTTCTGTACCTTTATCCTATTCAGCACTCCTCAGTCTTTAAACCTGAAAAAGCAGCTAAATTTCCTGAAATTTAGCTGTCAGAATTTCGCTTATTTTCATTAGTGTCAATTTCAGTTAAAGTACGTCGCAATTACTTATTTTTAAGATTTTTGGATTATATCAATGGCAATTAAGTCTGATCGTTGGATTCGCGAAATGAGCGAAAAACACGGCATGATTGAACCGTATGCAGAAAACCAGATTCGTCTGGATGAAAATGGTCAAAAGCTGATTTCTTATGGTGTTTCAAGCTATGGCTATGACGTGCGATGTGCGCGTGAGTTTAAAGTATTCACCAATGTTCACTCTGCAATTGTCGATCCGAAAAACTTTGACGAGAAAAGCTTTATCGATATTGAATCGGATGTTTGTATCATTCCACCCAACTCATTTGCTTTGGCGCGTACAGTAGAATACTTCCGTATTCCACGAAATGTGCTGACCGTTTGTTTGGGTAAATCGACCTATGCACGTTGCGGCATTATCGTGAATGTGACTCCACTTGAACCTGAGTGGGAAGGTCATGTCACGCTAGAGTTTTCAAATACAACTAACCTGCCTGCACGTATTTATGCGGGTGAGGGTGTGGCTCAAATGTTGTTCTTCGAATCAGACGAAGTTTGTGAAACCTCCTATAAAGATCGTGGTGGTAAATACCAAGGGCAGACAGGCGTTACTTTGCCTAAAGCTTAATTGTTTTAAAGCATTGAATAAGCGAGGCAAATGCCTCGCTTATTTTTTTGCTGTTTCATTCATCGGAAACTCGGGATTTTTAGTCTTTTGGCTTTGGTAATCCTTCTAAAAATAAGCATAATGAAGAATGAATATATAAAAAAGATGTGCCAAGCATCATAAAAATCAAAAATTGAAGGCTGGGAAGCTGAAGGATAAAGATGCGGAGCATCAGATAAGAAGGATAGGTCGAGATGGCTCAAATAAAAGCTAAATTTCAATTTCGTAAAAGCTATTTGGCAATGATGATCGGTTTAGGATTATTGCCATCCGCACATGCAATGCAGGAATTAACAGATTCTTCTCTTTCTGATACTACCGGTGAAGGTGTTGCCCTGGTACTTGATGACTTTAAAATGGTTTTTCAGGCACCGAATGATGCTTCCAGCGGTTCAAGCTATGCACGAAACATTGCCAATCCAGGTCAGGCAGACACAGGCTTTATTCGTATTATTCCGACTGGAGAAAACTATGCTCAATTAGGTGAGCGTGCCTATAATAAAGTCTATGATCGAGTGTATGCGAGTAGCTATTTAAATGGTATTAGTGCAAATGCCAATCTTTATCAAACGACTTATGACAATAGTGTCAGTACCTATAAAACTCAAAACTATAATACGACTTTAACCGCAATCCGTAATGAAATTGGTGCTAATGCACGTAATGGTATTGTGGAAGAATATCGTAATTCCGCTTTAATGAAGCAATATTATGATCAGCGTTATCAAGATTATTATGATGGTAACCTTTGGCCTTTATCTCTAAGTAATGATGGAACAATAACCAAACCAGGGTCATTGGAATCTACTCTTGGTCTAAAGAATAAGTCGGCTGAATATGCTTTAGCCAATACTTATGAAATGATTGAATTATTATGGGGGGATCGGGCATCCGTTTCTCTTAATAATAAATGGACTCAGGCTGTAGGATCCCGAAGTAATTTGATCGATCCTGGGGTAACAACGATTGTTGAAAACAGGACTCAAGAAAAACTAGTAATTGAAGCTGATAGGTATGCACTGATTCAGGCAAAAAATGCAGTGACTGCTATGGAGCAGGCGGTTAAAGCGAGCGCAACAACAGCGGCCAAAGAAGCTGCAATGGGTGCCTCAGTCAGTACGCTTCGTACGAAGGCTGATGTATTTATCTATGGTTTAGCTTTATCAAAAAGTGATAATTCACTCAGTAGCCGCTATAGCAATCAGGGGTTTAATTGGGGAACAGCCAGCAATCCTTGGTTATTTCATGCCGGAGCCGAAACAGTAAAACAGTTTACGGATACGGGAAAAGAAGTGGGCTATCTAGCTTTAGAAGCACCTCTTGCAACAGTTGCTGCAAATGAAGCAGATAATAATATTAAGCTTGGTTTCTGGACTGATATTTTCTCACGTTCTTTAAATTCAAGTAATACCGTAGATTATGCTACTGGAGCACCTACTTCAGGCTTAGATATTTCTGAACGTTTTCGTGCACAGTTTATTGCTAATGGCTTGAGCATGAACGGTTCGCAAGTCCGATTATTTCAAACCCTTACATCGCCTGATCTTGCATATAGTCAAACCTTGGGCCTGGCGAGTCTGATCCGACTCAATACTAATGATGATCCCTCTACTTTGACCAGTGATTCAAACAATTTGAACAGTAAAGGGATTCGTATTAGTAGTGCAGCAAAAGAGAATAATCTTGATGGAGATGGTCCGACTCCTGCTTTAAATGGCTCTGCAGCTCCTATATTTCATGATACCGAGGGATTGTATTTATATAGCCCGAATATCAATTTGGTACTAGGAAGTATGTATCAGCCTTTTGTTGTGGGTTCGGAAGGAAATAATATTATTTTGGAAGTGACACGTATTCCTAAAATTCCAGATATTTACAACCGGATTTATCAGCGTTATCCAGATGGAAAAGGTGGTTTTTTAGGATCAGAAGCACTTTTAGGCTCTACATGTAATGTATATACGTGTGGTACTGAAATTAAAGCTCAAGCTTCAGATAGCATTGCCTTGTATCAAGGACGCGATGCAACTCACAGTAGTATCGCCATTGGTTCTGTTGAACGTATTGCCAATACTAATATGCTGAAGGCAAAAGATGATAATAATGCTACTGGTGTGGTATTTAGGGGGGCTACTGATAACTCAATGAGGAATTTTGGTTCAGCAGTGATTGATGGTGTGTTGATTCAACATCTAAAAATAAAAACTACAGGTCTATAAAGGAATAGGGCAATGTTGAAAAAGTTAATGCTTGCTACAGTTCTTGGGATTTCTTTTGCGACACAAGCCGGCTTGGTCAGTCTTGATCCGCAGCAAATGACAGCGGAAACGGGTCAAGGCGGAGCAGATTTAAGCTGGACCTTGTCACTCAACCATCAATACGCTACTGATTTAACGAAATCTCAAATTTCTGAAACGGTCGCTAATAAGTTAGAGGTGTATTACAAGCCAACAACAGATTGTGGAATTAACACCTTGTTTTGTCGCTTGGCTATTTCTCCGAACAATCATGTTGATGCTCAAGGCAATAAAAAATGGCTGGTATTTAAAGGCATACAAGGCACCCTGCAAATTGATAAGTTTTCTATCGATGGCACTACAATTACTAATGTGGCAGGTGATCCTCAAACAGCCATGAAAATCACTTTTTATGATGATAAACCTTTAAAAATCAGAAACTTGGGTTTTAATACTTTGGCTATTGAAACCGGAACCGGTGAGGGCGATAAAGAAGGCTATGCCAATTCAGAGAAGTATACGACCTTCACCAATCGTGTTTATAAAGCGGACGGTACATATACCACTGCCTCTGCAGACGTTCCGGAATTTGACCGGGGGCGTGAGAAGGGCTTTATGGGTCTCAATATGCACGGCAACATGCACATGTCAGGAAACTTAAAAATATTTGGCTTTAACTGCTCAGCTGGGAGTGCACAAAGCCGTTGCTAACTGCATGGATGCAGTATAGGGATGAAAGAATGAAAAAAATAAAATCACAAATTAAATTATTAACGGCATGTGTCTGTTTAGCACAGCATAGTTATGCACTAGAGCTGATTGAAGAACAAGAATTGGGTCATATCACTGGTCAAGACGGTATTACGATTACACACGAGGTATCAAAAGTAGAAGTTGAACAGCTCAATTGGTATGACCCGAATGCTGATGTAAATACCAAGATGGGACTGGGATTGCATAAAGTAGAAATCTTAGGCAAAGATCAAAATGCGATTTTAAGCCAGCTTAAGTTTGATGTCGGTGCGACCGATGCTGGTGCAGGGATCCGTCTAGAAGCAAGCGTAGCTCCCTTTAGTGCCAATGCAGATTTTAAACTTGTGAGTAAGGATTGTGCTGGAACAAGCTGTGTCGAAAACAATCAAAATTTGGGCAAATTAGGTCTTGCGATTGATAGTCCATTTAAAATGGTGCTTCATACGACAGCAGGTTTATTCAATAAGAATGAAACAGCTACTATCGATTTCAATTTGCAAGATGCCACGATCAAACATACTTTAGGTACAAATAGCTTAGTTCTAGATAACTTTAATTTTAACTTCGCTGGTACGGGCTATATGTATATAGACCCGATACAAGGCGTCGTACTCGCCAGTAAAAGTGGCACACAAGACCATCTAATTAATTTAAAACCAGTGGCTGTAGGAACAACTGGTGCGCAAACAGCTGGATTAAACTTTGATTTACGCTATCAGAATGGAGATGGCGATTTAAAAAATATCATGCGCTATGGTATTTCGGGTGCAGTGAGTAATGCACGTTTGTCGTTAGGTGCTGATCAGTCAAAACTGAACTCTTTTGATATAAGTAATAAAGTTGGTGGTGTGCTGACGCGACAAGATCGTAGTGTTTCAAGCTATAACGCAGGTGAAGGCGGCTTGCATCTTGGTTTATCAGCTGATTTTACCAATCAGGAAGTGGCAGCAGCACAGGGTTTAAAACCAACGACTTTGGAAATTGGTCATACGGGTAAAGGAAGCTATGCAGTTCAGTTTAATGAATTACGTTCATTAACTGGAAAAAATAATGCTTATATCGATTTTGGCGATATTTATATCAATACAATTCAGGCACAGAGCCTAGAATTTTTAGTGAATGACAATATTAAGTCAACGCTTAGACAAAGTAATCCGATTTTGCAGCAAACTTTAAGCAGTACGTCTGCTAATCAGGATTTTGCACTAATCGCCATACGGGGTATGGATTTCCAGTCGATTGCAGCCAAAGCAAATTTTATTTCTAATGATACTGGTGTTATTTCCGGGAATAGTGGTTCTTGGGGAATTGGTATTCCAATTTACAACCTGAATGCCAATGTTGCCTTGTCGGGTACAAAATATGACGGTGACAAGAATGGTATTGCCTATAACGTGATGGCATCAACTGAAGGTTATGGAAAGGATGCCAAAACTGGAGCACCAAGTACAACTTCAATTCTTTTAATTGATGGTGGTGTAGAGAATGGCCATGCGCGAAACTATTATGCTGGCCTTCGAAATATTGATGCCTTTATTGAATCCAAAGGGGTGATTGGTTATGAAGATGAAGGCATCTATGTAAAAGCTGATAAATTGCTGATCGCAGCGAAAGCTGAAGTGGCAATTGGCCAATTACCGGGATCTAAATATAACTGTGTATCAGGCAATAAATGTGATCAGTTTGTTCCTGATGACAACTTTTCTAAACGCGATGATGTATTAACAACAATTGCCATGATGCTTGATGGTAGTGGTGAGTTAATGATTATTCCGGGACTGGATGTAGCAGGCGAAAATTATTTATCGTTGGATGCAAACTTTAAGTTCCGAACATTAACTTCTACAGAAAAAGGTGATGTTAATAATCTTGGTAGTTATTTTAGTCTGATTAATGAAGATGTAGATAGCACAGGTGCAGTTCATACTTCTGCGATTAACTTTAATCGTATGGAAGGGAATTTAGGATTAATCACCAAAATAGGCGTGAGTGAAGATACTGTTACTTTAGATAATCAAATTAAATTTAATAAAGATCAGAAGATTATCGAGCCGTTTAGAACCAACATGGCCATGACCACAAATGGCAATATGCAGAATATAGCAACAATTGCACTCACAGGCGGAACCATGCGCAGTACGCTAGGCATTACACCGCGCTGAAATAAGGGATGATTTCATGAAAAAAATAATATTGAATAGCTTGATTGTCACTTTAATGGGCCTTACTCAACAGGCGATGGCAATGACAGCCTTAGACGATGAGGCTTTATCGGCAGTTGATGCACAGGCCTTATTAAATTTGGAAAATGCTTATGATTCATCACAAGGGATTAACTTCCATAAGCTAAGTATTGAAGCTTTAATGGAATTGAATATTAATATCAAAACTTTGCAGCTTGGTTGTGGTGGAACGAATAACAGTATTGGGAATACTAATGGTTGTGATATTGATATTTCTAACTTGGCTTTGAGTGGCTTAAATACCTCTCTTGATGATAAAGGTAACCCTGTCTTTTTAGGCGACCGTGCTAATACCAGTGCCAGTGTGAGTAATCCCTTTGTTGAGTTTGCAATTAAAAATGGTGGAAGTGCTTCTACCCGTGAAGTGGTCGGTTTTCGTCTAGGTGCAGATAAAATTGTCGGACTCTTAACCATGGGGACTGACAACATCGAAAATCCGAATGATGGCCTCAAAAGTTTTAGTGGTTATATGAAAATGGCGCAAACCACTGGTGAGTCTGTTACAAAAGCGGGAACCTTTGGTATTGCAAATGATGAAAAAATCTCAGGGAATCTAAAGGCTTTAGGACAAACACGTACTTTTACCAGTAAGCCAGGTGCTGATGGCCATACCGGGATTACAGTGCCTTCCATGCGGGTAGACTTTACTATGCCAGAAACTGTCGTGACTGGGCAACGCTTAAAGTCAGCGACTGTAAGTAATATCCGTTCTACTATTGCTTCGATTCCATTAGCAAAGGCTTTAACGGGTTCAACTTTGCCAAGTGATGTGATTGGTACACCAGATTTTTCAAAAGATAAGCTGTATGTAGAGTTTGATCCATTAATTGGATTTCTTAATTTAGGAACACATTCTTTCTTTCAAATGGGTGCTGGTTCAAGTCTGGATAACCTGAATATGGACATCACCTTTGTTCAGGCTCTAAATATGATCCATAATATTCCATTAAATGGTACAGGCGGTTATTTGTCTTTACAGAGTCAGAATGTGCATTGGCAAGGTGCGGACGCGGCTGATATTGCCAAACCAGGTTGGTGGCTATCTTTTAAAGACCCGATTCAACTGGGTGTATTAAAAACTACAGATGAAGTTGATATTTCATTCGTGTTACCTCAGGTAGCAACTGCTATTTCTGAATTTCTTTTACGTCCTGAAAACTTGATTGATGTCAGTGTGGGCGAGGCTTTAGGGTCTCTGGCGAATGTCGCGGTGGTGCGTAAATTGAATATTGATGTGGGTAAATTTACTAACTATGTAGATGGTACTCCTGCAACTTTAACCTTAATGGACAAGCTGCTACAGAACCAGAATGTGACCTCAAACTGCTTTGGCGGGCATAAGTTCTGCTAAGTTAGAGACATAAAAAATCCTGCTCTAGGCGGGATTTTTTGTGTTCGTTAGAAAATATTATTTCGCAATTTTTGCCAGTAGTTCTTCTTTCGAAAGATTTACTGATTCTGCATCACGGCGACCTTTATATTCAAAAGTACCTGCATCCAGACCTTTTTCACCAATCACAATACGATGTGGAATACCAGTCAATTCAAGATCAGAGAATTTCACACCTGGACGCTCGTTACGGTCATCAAGCAATACGTCAAAACCAGCAGCTTGCAGTTCTGCATATAAGCTTTCAGCTGCTTCTAAAGTGCGAGGTGATTTATGCGCATTCATTGGCACAATTGCCACTTCAAATGGAGCGATCGCAGCCGGCCAGATGATACCTTTTTCATCGTAATTCTGTTCAATTGCAGATGCTACGACACGTGTCACACCGATACCATAACAACCCATCGTTACAGTGAATGGTTTGCCATCTTCACCTAAGACTTTACAGCCTAAAGCTTCAGAGTATTTTTTGCCTAACTGGAAGATATGACCTACTTCGATACCACGTTTGATTTGAAGTGTACCTTTACCATCTGGAGAAGGATCGCCTTCAACCACATTACGCAGGTCATAAACTTCGCTAAACTGCGCATCACGTTCCCAGTTCACGCCAGTTGAGTGCTTGTCTGCTTCGTTTGCACCTGCAACAAAGTCAGACAGTACAGAAGCAGCACGGTCAACAATCACTGTTAGGCCTTTCTCTACTAAACCTTGCGGACCTACAAAACCAGCAGTCAAACCTAGTTCAGCAAGTTGAGCTTCAGTAGCAAAAGCCAAAGGCGCAGCAATTTTTGGATGCTTTTCGGCTTTAATTTCATTCAGTTCATGGTCACCACGAAGGAACAGGGCAACGACCGGAGCTGCTTTACCTTCTTCAGCTGCAACGCCTTGAACCAGTAATGCCTTCACTGAATGTGCAGGGTCAGTGCCAAGGAAGCTTGATACATCAGCAATCGTTTTTTGATTTGGGGTATCAACCACTTTCAGTTCTTGAGTTGGAGCAGCACGATCGCCCACCAGAATCGCTTCAGCCATTTCGATGTTAGCCGCATAATCAGATTCAGTTGAGAAGGCGATATCATCTTCACCACTTGAAGCCAAGACGTGGAATTCGTGTGAACCTGAACCACCGATTGAACCGGTATCCGCTTGTACTGGACGGAAATCCAGACCTAAACGGGTAAAGATCTTGCAGTACGCTTCGTACATTTTATCGTAAGTTGCTTGCAGAGATTCCTGATCCGCATGAAAAGAGTAAGCATCTTTCATAATGAATTCACGTGAGCGCATTACGCCAAAACGAGGACGAATTTCGTCACGGAACTTGGTTTGAACCTGGTAGAAGTTTGCAGGCAGTTGTTTGTAACTTTTTAGCTCATTACGTGCCAGATCAGTGATCACTTCTTCATGTGTTGGGCCAAGCACAAAGTCATTAGTATGACGATCTTTAAAACGTAATAGTTCAGGACCGTATTGCACATAACGACCAGATTCTTCCCAAAGAGAAGCTGGTTGGGTCACAGGCATCAAGACTTCGAGTGAACCCGCGTTATTCATCTCTTCGCGAACGATCGCTGCAACTTTATTTAATACGCGAACGCCCATCGGCAGCCAGGTGTACAAACCTGAAGCCAACTTACGAATCATACCGGCACGAAGCATCAGCTGATGTGAAATAACTTCAGCATCGTTCGGGGTTTCTCTCAACGTTGCAAATAAAAAGCGACTCGCGCGCATGGAAACTGTCCTAAAAAAATTAAGCGTTAAAGCAGAGATTATACAATAAAAAATGAGGTGAACATTCGTGAATGTCACCTCATTGTGATGGTTTAAATTATGCCATGATTTTACGGGCTTGGCGCAGCATAAAATTCTTAAAGTCATCCAGGTAAGTGAAAATCACTGGAACCACGACCAATGTCAGCAGGGTGGAGGTAATTACCCCGCCGATCACGGCATGTGCCATCGGTGCACTTTGTTCACCACCTTCACCTAAGCCCAGAGCGAGCGGCACCATTCCCATGACCATGGCACTGGTGGTCATCAGAATTGGACGTAAACGGGTTTTGCCGGCATTCAGAATCGCATCATAACGGGCTTCACCCCGATCCATGGCTTTCTTGATGAAGTCGATAAGCAGAATCGCATTTTTGGTCACCAGGCCCATCAGCATAATAATACCGATAATTGAAAACAGGTTCATGGTCGAATTAAACAGGAATAGCGCCAGGAATACACCAATTAATGACAAGGGTAATGAAGCCATAATGGCAGCAGGGTGAATAAAGCTGTTGAACTGGGAGCCGAGTACTATATAAATGAATACAATTGACAGGGTAATCGCAGTGAGCGCATAACCTGCGGATTCTGCCATATCTGCATTGGCGCCTTGGGTATCAAAACTATAACCCGGCGGCATGTCGAAACTATCCTGAAGTCTGCTGATATCCGTACCGATGTCACCTGCGGGGCGTCCAGAGGTATTTGCTTCAACCAGCACCTCACGCGCCAGATCTCGACGATTAATCTGAGAAGCTCCCAGTTTTTCTTCAAAATTAGCAACGCTAGAAAGTGGGATCAAGATCGGCTGATTATTGCCATCCATTTTAGATGAAGTGATATACATATTTTGCAGATCACTCGGCAGGGTGCGCCGGTCTTCGGTCAGGCGTAAGTTAACATCATAAGTTTCACCTTTTTCATCCTGCCAGGTGGTGACATCATCGCCGGCAATCAGTGGGCGAACCACATTGGCAATTTGATTGACTGATAAACCAAGATCGCTGGCCAGAACGCGATTGATCTGTACACCTAAGGTCGGTTTTGGCTCTTTCAGTGAGGATTCAAGATCGACAATGCCATCAATTTTAGCCATCTCGACCATAAAGCGATCGGAAATCTTCTGTAGTTCATTCAAATCAGGGCCTTTGATTGAAATCATAATCGGCTTTTGGCCACCCGATACGGTTTCATCCGCGGAAGCGACTGAGGTAATGGTAATGCCGCCCACAGATTGTAAACGTTGACGGAATTCATTATTGAGATCATTCAAGCTTTTCTCGCGTTCAGTCCGCGGAGTCACAGTGACACGTAAGCTGACATGGTTTTTACCGCGATCGGTCACACCATTAATTACGCCGTAAGTTGCACGTACATCAGGATGCTGACGTACAATTTTATCGACCTGCTGCAGTTTGGCTTGTGAATATTCCAGTGAAGCATCGACTGGAGTTTCAAACTTGATCCGGATTTCACCCTTATCCGGGACAGGTACGAACTCGGTACCAATCAGTTTCGACAGGGCTAGAGCGCCAAACAAAGACGCCACTGCAATTACAATAGTAATGAATCTAAAGCGCAAAGCCAGTTTCAGCAGTTTTTCATAGACATGGCTTAAATTGTCTAATTTACCTGAAATCCAGTTAAAGAAACGTTTAATGCGCCCTGGCTTTTTATTGGGATCTTTTTTCTTTTCTGCCCAATGCGCAGATAGCATTGGATCTAGAGTGAAGCTAACAAACATGGAAATCAGAACGGCGGTACTCACCGTTACACCGAACTGATAGAAGAAACGGCCAATGATTCCGCCCATAAAGGCAACAGGCAAGAATACCGCGACAATGGTCAGTGTTGTTGCCAGAACGGCAAGGCCAATTTCTTTGGTGCCGTCCAGCGCGGCAGTGACATGGTCTTTACCCATATCGGTATGCCGTACGATATTTTCCCGTACTACAATTGCATCATCAATCAGCAAACCGATACTTAAAGACAGGGCCAATAAGGTCATCATATTGATGCTGAAACCAAAAGCCCAGATAAAGGTCAAAGTTCCGAGCAATGCAATCGGTAAAGTGAGGCCAGTAATGACCGTTGAGCGGAAAGAACCTAAAAATAATAGAACAATCAGCACAGCAAGCACCGCACCCTCAATAATGGTACGCGCAACATCCCCAATGGTGCCGCGGATACTTTTTGAAGAATCCACCACAACTTTTAAGGTGGTTCCTTGTGGCAATTGGGCTTTAATGCTTTCAAGAGTTTTGTAGGTACTGTCTACTACTTCAATAACATTAGAATCAGAGCTACGCAGAATGTCGACAGCCACTGCAGCCTTGCCATCCAGAAATGCACCAGTTTCAAGTTCTGCCTGACTATCTTCAATTTCTGCGACCTGTTTCAGAAAGATCGGTGCACCATTTTTATTGGCAATGACCAGATCGCCAAAGGCGAGGGGATGCAGGACTTTGGAATTGATCTCAATCACCAGTTCCGAGTTGCCAGATTTTAATGTACCACCCGGAACTTCGATATTTTCAGATTTCAGAGTATTGATGACGCTATCCACGCCAATGCCAAAAGCTTGTAGTTTCTGTGGTTCAACCTGAATGCGAATCTGGCGCTGTGCATCACCGAGCAGGTTGACGGTACCTACACCCGGAACAGTTCTCAGTTGTGGAACAATGCGCTGATCCAGATAGGAGCTTAGTGTCTTTAAACCCATATTGTCGGACTCAAATACGATCGACATGATTGCATTGGCAGTCGGATCATAACGCTCGACGACTGGCTCCTGAATTTCATCACGGAATTCAGCGGTGACTGAAGCAATTTTGTCACGGACATCCTGTGCTGCCGTGGTTGAAGGCACTTCCAGATTGAATTCGGCCGTAATCATCGACAGGCCTTCACTGGATTGTGAAATCACCTGTTTTAAACCGGAAATAGTATTGATCTGGTCTTCGAGTTTTTTGGTAATTTCCGATTCAACAGTTTCTGGAGAAGCACCTGGATAATTCGTATAAATTACGACAAAGGGGAAATCGACATCCGGAAATTCTTCCACACCCATGCGCTGCCAGGAAGCCAGTCCAAGTACCATCAAACAGAACATCATCATAATAGTGAAGACGGGATACTTCACACTAATTCGGGTAAACCACATATTAATGATCCTGTCTGATTAGTTGGAACGCACTGTCACTGGTTTGTTGAGATCTGCCTCGGTAAATGGAATGCGACTGACCTGATCACCTGTTTCCAGACCCTGGATCACTGCGGTATTCTGGTTATAGCGCTGTTCCAGAACCTGAACATTCACTTTAATAATTTTGTTCTGGCGAATAACCCAGACATAAGGTTTATTCTGGATATCCTGAATGGTATCGAGGGGAATGATCTGACCAGAAACTTGTTGAGAACTCAGAATATTGCCTTCAACAAAAGAGCCAATACTTAAAGAGGGAATACTTTCATTCGGTCTGGCGAAGAATTCAATCTGGCGGCTGGCTTGATCGGCAATTGGAGATACCCGGCTAATAGCAGCGGTAAATGTGTTTGGATTGCCCTGAATCTGGTATTCAATTTTGCTACCTAAACGCAGACTGGACTGCATCTCACTCGGGACACGGGCCTGAATTTCCAGTTGATTTGGATTTACGATTTCAAACAGGGTTTGTCCGATCGCCACGGTTTGACCGGGCTCAACCTGACGCTGGGTGATCACGCCACTAATCGGGCTGGTGATAATGCCATCACGATCGGCTTTTACGGCAATATCGACATTGGCTTGCTGTGCGCGGACATTTTCAACCTGGGCCTGATAGTCAACCTGACTTTGCTCATATTCAACTTTAGAAATAAAGCCTTGGTCGAGCAGGCGCTTTTTGCGCTGCATCATGTTACGCGCCTGATTGGCCTGTGCCTGGGTAGATGCCAGATTGGCACGGGCCTGAGCCAGACGTGCGGCATTGTCCTGATTATTTAAGCGAACCAGTACCTGACCTTTAGCTACATTGTCACCGACCTGAGCATTAACACTGGTGGCAGTGGCCGAAACCTGCGCTTGAATACTGCTTTGGTTGACTGCGCGAATAGTGCCGGTAAATGCGGATTTCTGGATTGAAGTACCTGTTTTTACAGCTACCAGATCCTGAAGAATTAGTTCAATTGTTTTGGGACTTTCGGCTTGCGGTGTAGATTCATTTTTATTGCAGCCGCTTAGAAAAAGACTTAAGCAAAGTGCACTCACCATCAATACAGAGCGCGAAGAAGGGGTCTTTGAAATATGAAAATGCTGTGCAAATGGCATATTAATCCTTTTCACTTGTGGTCGTTTAAAGCAACAACAAGTTATTTGTGTTTATTCAAGTGCTTTTAAACGGGCAATAATTCTGTCGTATTCCGCTTCCATATTTCGATAGCGAGTTTGTAAAGATTGAATATTTTCTTTTTGAGAAATCAGGTTTTTCTGGTTGTTTTCAAGGTTGGCTTTCAAAGATGCCGGGGGATTATTGCCTTTACGTAAATATTCACGTTCTTGGCGTAAAAACATAACCCGGTCTTGCTGCAACTGTTTCATCTGCTCTTGCTGAAAGGCAATCTGTTTTTTAAGTTGGCTCAGACTTTCATTCTTTTTTTGTAGAGCAACATGGCTATTGGTATAGGCACGTTTCAGTTTCTGGTCTTCTGCGATGCGCTGAGCCTGCTGGGCACGTTGCGGCGCCTGTTTAATATCTTTATCGACATTATAAGGACGTGCACGTTTAATGACCTGCATATTCTGGTCAAGTGCCTCATATCCATAGCGGATATGGTTGGGGGTAACGTTAGTGCTGATATTGGCCACACCTTTATTATCATAATAGCGGTACCAGGTGGCTTTTGGTGGCTGGTTAGTTGAGGCATAAGAAATGGTGACCTGAAGAAAAAGTGTCACTGCAAATATGAATCGGCCAGTCATTTTATTTTTATCAATGAAAGCAAGTTTTTCTGAAAACTGACTCATCATTGGCTCCCCAATTGAAAGTTGACTAAATTACTTATTTTAAAGTAATAATAATGCTATATTAGACTCAAATTCACGAATTAAAAACTACCATCAGTCAAAAAAAAAGCAATGACAAAATAAAAATGTGAAATGGTTAATGAAAATCCGCCATTTATGCACACTTGTGCAGAAAATGTTCATTGATAATACAAGTGGATTTGTGTTAAAAATGTTTATCGATCGTAATAAAATAATCCTATGAGCCTTATGGCGCATCGTTTCTAAAATGGGAAGGGTCAAAATGGACGATAAATTCCAAAATCTAAAAGTTATGGTCATTGATGACTCAAAGACCATTCGTCGTACAGCAGAAACTCTTCTACAGCGCGAAGGATATGAAGTCGTGACTGCGGTAGATGGTTTTGAAGCTTTGTCAAAAATCGCAGAAGCCAATCCGGATATCGTATTTGTAGACATCATGATGCCTCGTCTAGATGGTTATCAAACTTGTGCATTGATTAAAAATTCTCAAAATTATCAGAATATTCCTGTGATTATGCTTTCGAGTAAAGATGGCTTATTTGATCAGGCCAAAGGTCGTGTTGTTGGTTCGGACGAATACTTGACTAAACCTTTCAGTAAAGATGAATTGCTTAACGCAATCCGTAACCATATTAGTGCTTAATAATTGATTTTTTAGGGGAATTGGCATGGCGCGTATCTTAATCGTAGATGACTCACCGACAGAAACATTCCGTTTTAGAGAGATTCTTTCTAAACATGGCTTTGAGGTGATTGAAGCATCCAATGGTGCAGATGGGGTAACCATGGCTCAGGCTGAGTTGCCAGATCTGGTATTGATGGATGTGGTCATGCCAGGCGTGAATGGCTTCCAGGCAACACGTCAAATTGCACGTGGTGCAACCACCAAGCATATTCCGATTGTGATTGTAAGTACCAAAGATCAGGCCACTGACCGCGTTTGGGGTAAACGTCAGGGCGCCGCAGATTATCTTACAAAACCGGTAGATGAAAAACAGTTGATTGAAGTGATTAAGCACCACCTCAACGCAGGATAAGCTCTATGGCAGCAAATGGATTTATCGAATTGCTTCGCATTGCGAAACGGGGAAATAAAAACTACGTTTCTAATGAAAATGAAGTCAACCGATGGTCAGGCATTGCTTTTGAGATGATGGGGCAATATTTTGTTGCCCCGCTGGGGGAAGTATCCGAAGTGATCTATCCTCCAAAATATACGCCAGTTCCTAATACTCAATCATGGGTTTTAGGGTTGGCCAATATTCGGGGAAGGTTATTATCAGTTTCTGATTTGACTCAATATGTATCAGGACAGAGTAGCCAGTTTTCACCGACTCAAAAAGTATTATGTATTCACCATAATGACCAATATGTCGGTTTGGTTGTTGATCAAGTTTTGGGTATACAACATTTTAATAAGAAAAGTTTTTTTTCTAAAACAACTGAATTGGATAATAACTTACAAGAATACTGTCAGGGATTTTTCCACCAGCATAACCAACAATGGCATGTGTTCTTATTCAGTCGTCTGTTGCAAAATCCAAAATTTATGAACGCATCTATAAAATTTATAAATTAAACGTCGCGCACGAAAGTAATAAAGACGTAAATCGGGGAGAGGCTGCATGGGCTTTAAACTTAAAAAGAAAAATACAGGTGAAGGTAGCCGCAAAAGTGGCAATACTTTTTTATCCAAGATTCAATCACAAACAGATCAGTTGTCACGTGTATTTGGTGATAGTGAAAAGTCTAAACCGTTTATTTATGGCGCAGCTGGCTGTCTGTTAGCGGCAACCATCACTTTATTGTATCTTTTCTACAGTGTGCCACGTGCCAACCAGCTGACACAAAGTCTGGGTGATTTACGTCTGCTTTCACAAACCATTTCACGTCAGGCAACTGAAGCAACAGCTTCTGGTACACCTGAGGCGATGAAAAACCTGACAGATTCTCAAAAAGCTTTTGCTGAAAACCTTGAGACTGTAAAAAATATTCACTCCAATAATGAAGCGCTGCAAGCAGTAGATAAACAGTGGACAGAAGTGTCTTCTAGTATTGACCTGATTGCATCGCAACAAAAAATCATTAACCAGTTATATGACACCAACATCGCAATTGGTGAAGCGATCCCGGGGATTCAGGCCGAATATAACTTGATGGTCGACCAGATGGCGCGTCAAGACATGCCGTCTAACCAGGTGGTTATTGCGAAAAACCAGGTATTCATTGCGGAACGTATTTTACGTTCGATCAGCTTGGTATTGACCGGTAACGACGGTTCACGTGAATCAGCGGACGACTTCAGTGCCGATACCGAAACTTTCGGTTCATACTTAAATGCACAGTTAAACGGTTCTGCTGAACTGGGTGTACAACGTATTACTGATCCAAACCTGCGCGAGTCTCTTGAAGGCATTAAAGCAGAATATGATGATGTACTTGAATCAGCATCTGCGACAATCCTGAAAAACTCTGCGCAAATCGTAAAAGTACGTCAGGCATCTGCGTCAATTTTCTCGCAATCGGATGTCCTGCTCGATAACCTGAACAAACTATCTGGTAACTCTGGTCTGAAAACAATCGTTCCAGCAGTTCTGTTAATTCTGTTATTGATCGGCTTCCTGCTGTGTGTATTCCGTCTGTTAACCCTACGTGGTGCATCGGATAAACAGCGTGTAACCCGTCTTCAAGAAGAATATGACCGTAACCAGAATGCGATTTTACGTTTACTGGACGAGATTGCCGACCTTGCGGATGGTGACTTGCGTTCATATGCAACAGTATCGGAAGACTTTACTGGTGCGATTGCCGACTCGATTAACTTCGCGATCGACCAGTTACGTGACCTGGTATCTCGTATTACCGAAACTTCTCAGGAAGTTGCGCAATATACAGCGACAACTCAAAGCATTACCAACCAGTTAGCTGAAGCATCTGAACACCAGGCACAAGAAATTGCCGGTGCATCTGCTGCGATTAACGAAATGGCGATGTCCATTGACCAGGTATCTGCCAACGCGGAAGAATCTGCAGTCGTTGCGGAACGTTCAGTACAAATTGCTGCAAATGGTGCAGACGTTGTACACCGTTCAATTGAAGGTATGGATACGATTCGTGAACAGATTCAGGAAACGTCGAAACGTATTAAACGTCTGGGTGAATCTTCACAAGAAATTGGTAACATCGTCGCCCTGATTAACGATATTGCCGACCAAACGAACATCCTGGCTTTGAACGCAGCGATTCAAGCGTCGATGGCGGGTGAAGCTGGTCGTGGTTTCGCCGTGGTAGCGGATGAGGTCCAGCGTCTTGCGGAACGTTCTGCATCTGCAACTAAACAGATTGAAGGCCTGGTAAAAACCATTCAGACCGATACCAACGAAGCCGTAATTTCAATGGAACAAACCACAGCCGAAGTTGTACGTGGTGCGAACTTGTCTAAAGATGCCGGTGTGGCACTAGATGAGATTCAGAACGTATCGAATAACCTGGCAAAACTGATTGCAAACATTTCCGATGCTGCGAAACTTCAGTCAGCATCTGCAGGTCATATTGCGACCACGATGAATGTCGTACAGGAAATTACTTCACAAACTACGAGTGCAACCTTCGATACAGCACGTTCGGTATCTGAATTGGCGAACATGGCCGATGCATTACGTGAATCTGTATCTGACTTTAAACTACCCGAATAAAGTCAGAAAGTATGAGGGGAGTGTGCCTTAACCCAGGTTGAGGCACATTCAGAAATACAGATAAAGCCTCGACAAGATGGACCTAACTATTAAGGATAGGTCTCGCGTGACGGTCACAATTAAGTTTGAGCGCCCTTCTTGGCGGCACAACGTAAGAAGCATTAGCTATGAAAGAAATATTAAAAAATTTAGTTGAAACGACAACGCTTCCTGAAGACAGTTATCTTGATCAAGATGCAGAAATTCTTGAAATTTTTGTCGAGGAAATCGAAGAAATTTTCGTTGAGTTAAATGCTTTATTTCCAGAATGGTTGAGTGATCCGGCTCATCAGGAAAACCTGAAAACCATTCGCCGCCATTTTCATACCCTGAAAGGTTCAGGCCGTATGGTGGGGGCTAAATCTGCGGGTGAAATTGCATGGGCAGTGGAAGATACCTTAAACCGGGTACTTTCAGGTTCAATCCAGTTAACGCCTACGATTCAACAGTATGCCAAAGCTGTACTGAATATTTACCAGTTTACTTTATATCCAAAATTCAAACAGGTGCAGGAACTCGATGTTGACCTGCGCCCAGTCGTGCTTTTAGGTCAGCAATTACAACAACAAATGACACCTGAACCGGCTTTAGAAGAACTCTTGCAACTGGCAGACAGTCTGACTGCCGAAGGCCAGATCACAGGTCTTGAGCTAGGTGATTCGGCTGAAGATCAAGATACAACTGCAGCAATAGAAATAAGCACAACAGAATTTGAGCTTGAAGAAGCTGATAGTGAAGATGCTGCACGTAGTGATGTAGAAGAAACCGTGGCGATCTTTATCGAGGAAGCGGAAGAGCATCTCGAAACGATTGCCAAGTTCCTGCGTAGCGAAAATGAAAAAGTGCAGGATTATAATGCATTGATTCGTGCTATTCATACTTTGCGCGGCAGTTCGTCCATGGCACAGATCGAAGAAATCTTCGAGGCCAGCTCTAAAGTAGAACATCTGTTTAAAACACTGCTTCAGGATGAAATTGCATCCACCTCAAAAGAAACTGCTGTATTAATTCAGTATGCTGAATTTGTCAGCGACTATCTGCATTTGTTACGTCAGGGTGATAGCAGCAAACTGGCAGCAGTGTATGCGACTTTTGAGCGTGTCTGGAATGATTATGGCTTCGCAGCCACTGAAACGGAAACAGTTGAAACCCAAGGTCTGGTGACCAAGCTGGTTGAACTGGAGATTGACCTGTTACTGGATGCCGAGTTTGAATTCGATAAACGCGCTAAAGTCGATTATCCAGAATATATTCAGGCTTTAAGCGAGCAGGCTGCCGAGCTGCTTGCACATACAGATAACCGTGCCGCACTGGGTATTCATGAGTTTACGACAGATTTAAAATCTGCCTATGATGCCTTACTAGAAAAACCGGTACTGCTGAACAGCGATTATGCCTATGAGCTGTTTGCCCAGGCACATCAGGAATTCATTCATTTATTCGATACCCTGGCAGCAGGCCAGCGTGTCATTTTAAATGATGATACGCAAAAAACCTTGAGTGAACTGGCTGCATTCGTACAGCAGGATCTGGAGATCTTTACCGAAGACAATGTCCCTGCTGAACAAGTATCAGAAGAAATTTCTATTCCTGAAGCTGCAACCACAGCCAGCATTGACTTTGCTGCTTTAAGCCAGCGTATTGCCTCTGACCGCCAGTACATCGACAGCGCAGAAACTCAGCGTGATTTCGATGAGGATCTACTGAATATCTTCCTGGAAGAAGCGGATGAATTACTGGTAGGTATTGATGAAGATCTGAATACCTGGAGTAAAAAGCAGGATGATACGACTTCACTGAATAACTTGATGCGTCACTTGCACACCTTAAAAGGTGGTGCAAACATGATTACCGCTTCTCATATCGGTTCGATCTCGCACGAACTGGAAAGTATTTATGAGCGAATCATCCGTCAGCAGATTGCAGTAACGCCTACTTTGATTCAAATCATTCGTCTGGTGCAAGATAACGTTTCTGACCGTATCCAGTCGATCCGTGATGAAGGTATCGATTATCCAGCGGTTGAAGCAATTTCGATTCTGCAAAATATTCAGGCATTGGTGGCTGGTCAAGCTGTTGCAGCTCCAGTAGAAACATCGATTCCTGTTGTCGAATTTGAATATGCAGAAGCTACTGCTGATTCCGAACAAACAGCGGATGAAGTATCGGAAGAGATTGCATCAGAAAATACAGATTCAGATCTAGAACCGGCCCTAAACTTAGAAGATGAACAAGTTGAGCTGACTGAAACAGAAACTTTGACTGAGCCAGTTGAAATTGTAGCAGAAGAGCGCTCTGAAGAAGATGAACTGAAGTCAATTGTTGAAGAGACTTTCCTTGAAGAGTCAGAAGAGATTCTCGACAATACTGAAAAACTGCTGAACCAATGGTTTGATCAGCGTAGTGACCGTAGCTTATTGCTTCAATTACAACGTGCTGCCCACAGTATCAAGGGTGGTGCGCGCATGGTTGAAAACGAAAAGGTGGCCAGCATTGCGTATGAACTGGAAACCACATTCGAACAGTTTGCGGTATATCACTTTAACTCGAATGCTTATGATGGCCTGCTACAAAAAACGCTAGCTTGGTTAAGACAAGCGATCTTCCAGCGTGACTATAGCAATTTTGAACAGATCCAAAGCAGCCTGAAAAAGATTGCTTATGTGGATGTTACTGCGCAGCTGCCTGAACGTCTGGCTAAAACAGAAACGTTGGTCACTGAAAATAGCTTCGAGTTTGTTGAAGGTGATGGTACTGAGCCACCACGTATGATGGGTGAGTGGGTCGATACCGGTAATACCGATACCAGCCATGAGATGATCCGTATCTCTGCTGATCTGGTTGAGAAGATGATCGACCTGTCAGGCGAGAATGCAATTAACCGTTCGCGTATCGAGATGGATTTGGGTCAGCTCGGCAATACTCTGAACGAGATGGAACTGGCGATCAAGCGTCTGGCGGATCAGTTGCGCCGAATGGAAGGCGAGCTAGAATCTCAAATTATTGCCAAACATGGTTCAGAAAACTCGCGTTATGCAGACTTTGACCCGCTGGAAATGGACCAATATTCGTCCCTGAACCAGTTGTCCAAGTCGCTTGCGGAATCTGCTTCGGACTTGGTTGACTTCAAGAGCACTCTATCTGACAAGATTCGTGAAACTGAAGGTTTGTTATTGCAACAATCACGGATTCAGGCCGAGATTCAGGAAAGCCTGATGCGTACTCGTCTGGTACCGTTTGACCGGATGTTGCCACGTTTACAACGTATCGTACGTCAGACTTCTACGACTTTGAACCGTCCAGCTGAATTGATTGTTCAGAATAGTGAAGGTGAATTAGACCGTAATATTCTGGAACGTCTGGTAACGCCATTCGAGCATATGCTGCGTAATGCGATTGACCATGGTTTGGAAGATACAGCAGATCGTATTGCTCTGAATAAACCGGAAGTCGGTTCAATCCTGTTGAACATCAGCCGTCAGGGTACAGATGTCATCGTCTCATTTAGTGATGATGGTAAAGGTATCGATGCTGAGAAGATTCGTGAGAAAGCACTTAGTCAAGGCCTGATCAAAGAAGATCAGACACTGGATTCGGAAGAGCTATTGCAATTCATTTTTCACCCGGGCTTTAGTACCGCTAAATCTGTAACCCAGATTTCTGGTCGTGGTGTGGGTCTGGATGTAGTACAAAGCGAGATCAAGTCTCTGGGCGGTCACGTATCTGTCAGCTCTGAAGTCGGCAAAGGCACAACCTTCACTATTCGCGTACCGACGACTGTAGCGGTCAGCGATGCCTTGATGGTAAAAGTGGGCGATCAGCAATACGCCGTTTCTCTGGCGCAAATCGACCGTATTGTACGTATTGCACCATCTACTCTGGAAACTTACTTCAACAGTAAAGACGATTTCTTCAAGATTGATGGCGTTAATTACAAATTGCGTTACCTGTCTGAGTTCGTATCGAATCAGCCAATTCCTCGTCTGAACAACGTAGCGCATTCACTGCCAGTATTGCTGATTAAAGGCAACAGTGGTCAAACCATTGCCTTACTTGTGGATCAGTTAGTAGGTTCACGTGCACAGATCGTGGTGAAACCAATCGGCCATCAGTTCGCCAATATTGGTGTAGTCACTGGTGCGACGATTCTTGGTGATGGTCAGGTTTGTCTGATTCTGGATGGTCAGAATATTGCCCGTCAGATCCATGGTACGCAGCGTGTGAAACACATGCAGGATCAACGCGATGGTTCACGTTCTGGCAATGCTCGCCGTCTGGTGATGATCGTGGATGACTCGGTGACTGTACGTAAGGTGACCTCGCGTCTGCTTGAGCGTCAGGGCTATGATATTGTCACCGCCAAAGATGGTGTAGATGCGATTGAGCAGCTTGAAAATGTCCGTCCGGATCTGATGCTGCTGGATATTGAAATGCCGCGTATGGATGGTTTTGAGGTCACGAACCTGGTTCGTCACCACGATATTCACCGTGACCTGCCAATCATCATGATTACTTCACGTACTGGTGAAAAACACCGTGAACGTGCCTTCAGTCTGGGCGTAACCCACTACATGGGCAAACCGTTCCAGGAAGCTGAATTACTGGCGAATATTCAACAGTTAATTGCTGAAAAACAGGGGTCATAAATGAGTCAGAATACGACTAATGCCAAAATGGCTGATCAGATAAGTCAGCAGGAACTTCAGCATTTAATTACGGTATCTACCGGATTTATTGATGCTTATATTATTGACTGTCACGGCAAAGATCCAATGCTGTTACCACAAAATATTGTCCTGTCTGCACTGGATAGTGATACCCAGGTTAAAGTGGTTGAGTGGCATGATGCGCAATTACCGGTTTATGCAGTTAATGATCCAACACGTAAAAGTGGTGTGGCGCTGGTGATTGAAGGAGATGAGGTGCATCAGCGTTTTGCCCTGATGTGCAATGAAATGCCGAAAACCATTCGTCTGCGTATTTCTGAAGTGGTTGATGCCGATCAGCAAGTGACTGACCCCGCAGTATTCCAGTATGTGCGTATGGGGGATCAGTTATTTCACATCCCGCAAATGGGCCATATCCAGTCTTCAATCGGTCTATAATTCTTTTGAATGTATAAAAAAAGGAACTCATAAGAGTTCCTTTTTTTACATCTGGTGATTAATTGGCTAACAGGTTCACCAGAATCTGCTCATAAATTTCAGCCAGTGGTTCAAGATCTGCAATATCGACATGCTCATTAATCTGATGGATCGTGGCATTCAGTACACCGAGTTCCAGCACCTGTGCACCGGTAGGCGCAATAAAGCGACCATCTGAGGTGCCGCCTGAAGTTGATAATTCAGTTTCAGTACCAGTCACCGTTAAAATGGCATCTTTAGCGGCATTCACCAGCTCACCTACTGGTGTCAGGAATGGCAGGCCAGATAAAGTCCATGAAATATCATAGTCCACACCATGACGATCCAGAATTTCAAGCATACGTGCTTTTAGTTCTTCAGCAGTCACTTCAGTTGAATAACGCCAGTTGCAGAGCAGGTTCATCGTACCTGGAACAACGTTGGTTGCACCAGTACCGGCATTGATATTTGAAATCTGGAAAGACGTCGCAGGGAAGTATTCATTGCCATTATCCCAGACTGTTTCGCAGAGTTCGGCAATGGCTTTAGATGCTGTATGAATTGGATTCACTGCTAAGTGTGGATAAGCCACATGACCTTGTTTGCCTTTTACAGTCAAGTTGGCATTCAATGAACCACGACGGCCATTTTTGACAATATCACCCAGTTTGTTGGTACTTGATGGTTCACCTACCAGACACCAGGTAATTTTCTCATTACGGGCTTCCAGAGTTTCAATCACTTTTACCGTACCATTGATCGATGGACCTTCTTCATCTGAAGTGATCAGATAGGCAATTGAACCTTTATGATTCGGATATTTTTCGACAAAACGTTCAGTGGCTACAACCATCGCAGCCAAGGCGGTTTTCATGTCGGCACTACCACGGCCATATAGCTTGCCGTCACGAATTTCTGGAGCAAATGGGTCAGAGTTCCAGGCATCCAGGTTGCCGGTTGGCACAACATCGGTATGGCCAGCAAAACAGAAAACCGGGCCTTCAGTACCTTTACGCGCCCAAATATTATCAACATCTTCAAAGCGCATTGATTCAATATTGAAACCCACCTTCTTCAAACGTTCTGCCATGATATTCTGGCAGTCATGATCAATAGGGGTCACAGAAGGCTGACGTAATAATTGCAGGCTTAAATCAAGAGTCGCGGAAGATGTCATATGGTGAATTCATAAGTCGATAAATTTGTCGGCTCTATGATAGGCGAATATGGCCTATAATGTGAATGTTCCGCATAAAAAAACCCTATCTGAGATAGGGTTTGTGGAGAAGCTAGAAAGAGTTTAGTTTTGACGGATTTCTTCAGAAGTTTTTTCTGCAGTGCCTGTTACAGCTTCGCCTGCTTTAGAAACGTCTTTACCCACACCTTTGACAGTGTTACAGCCAGTTAAAACAAAAGCCATTACCAATGAAGCAGCAAGAATTTTTTTCATCATCATCTCCGTATTATCGATAATAAAATTATTATGATGTGGAACTAAGATTAGAAAATATACGACATAAAAAATATGTGGTTTTCATAGTGCTTCGGTTAATAAATGTAATGTTTTAAAAGGGTTTATGTGCAGGAAAGGGCAGCAGAAGCGGGCTGCGATACATATAAAAATCCTCTTGATCAGCCTTTTTATAAAGTCCATTTGTCCACCAATAGGGACTTGAACTGCTGATCTGCGCATTAGGATAAATCCATTCATGACGTTGTAAACGATAGAAGTTAGCCGCTGGGTCGGGAATCTGCTGACCCCATAAGCCTATGCGACGTTGGGTATTGACCCAGTCAGGTAAGGTCTGATCGGCACGATGCACTGGAAGATAAAGCTGGCCTTTTAACATGCAGAAACGCTGCTCAATCTGCTGATCCAGAGCCTCATCAAACTGAAACTGTTTCTGGGTAAAATGCTTCATTTTACGGATTAAAGTATCGGTGCGGTTTAGGCCATACCAGTTTGGCAGGCTAAAATCGGCTTCTGCGAGGTAGTATTTCAGCGCCACTTCCCAATGTTCAGTCAGACCAGCCTCTGTATTGAATAACAGAAAATCCAGTTCACCCAGTGTTTTAGCGCCGTCAATTTTCTGAATGCTATGACCTAAAAGCTTATAAGGATGATAGGCATCATCCAGCAGCCAGAACCAGACCAGCATTTCAAAGCGCAAACCCAGCCGGGTGCTTTTAAGCTGCTGCACGAATTGCTCCAGCTCTTCTGGATGCCGGTCCAGATATTTCAGACGTGGATGATAATTTTGCAGGTGATGTTGCCAAGTCTCAGAATCATGTAAGTCAAAAGCATGGACGACTTCAAGTTCGTCTGGAATTTGAGACAGAAGGTTTGGACTACCGACAGCAAATGCCAGTTGCCGCACCAAAGGATGCTGATAATATTGCCATGCTTCTACAAGATGATGATTTAGACTGGAAAAGGGCATAGCACATCCTGTGAAAAGTGCACAAATACAACGGACAGATTTTAAAAACACTTTATACTACCCCTAATTTTGTGGGTAGGATCGATTTATGAAAATATTGTTTTGGCGAAGCCTGGTCGTACTGTTTGTCGTACTAGGCTTTATCGGTGCAATCTTGCCCGGCATGCCAACTACAGTATTTTTAATTCTGGCGGCTTGGGCGGCATCCAAAGGCTGGCCACAGATGGATGCATGGCTGCTGAATCATCCAAAATATGGTCCGACTTTAAGAGCCTGGCGTGCCAATGGTACTGTGCCACGCAAGGCCAAATGGCTGGCCAGTATCATGATGTTCATCAGTGGCATTATCATGTTATTTACGACAGCACCGCTGGCAGTCAAAATCTTTACTGATGTGACCATGCTGATTGTGGCGATCTGGTTATGGCGTCGACCCGAACCAGTTCAGGACATAATCCATCCAGAACACATGGCCACAAAGAAAGTAGAACTAGAAACTATCAAGACAGAGAAAGAGAAGTCATGAGCCATTTGCAGCTGGATCAGGCAGAAATCCTGATTGATCTCGCCCAACAAAAACTATATTTGCCAAAATATAATAAGCAGTACCTGATTTCTACGGGTAAGAATGGCATAGGTGAAGCAGAAAATAGTGGCAAGACGCCTCGTGGATGGCATAAAGTCGCTGAAAAGTTTGGCCAGCAGACACCTTTAAATAGTGTGTTTATTGCCCGTCAAGCGACAGGTGAAATTTATAATGCAGAACTGGCACAGCAATTCCCGCAGCGAGACTGGATTCTCAGCCGGATCTTATGGCTAAGTGGGCTTGAAGAAGGTTTTAACCAGGGCGAGGGTTGTGATACTTACCAACGTTATATCTATATTCATGGTACGCCTGATTCTGAGCCGATGGGTATTGCAATGTCACATGGCTGTATCCGCATGCGGAATACGGATGTGGCCGAGCTGTTTGAACTGGTGAATGAAGATGCACTGGTCTATATTTCAGAACAGCCGCTGAATCTGACTGTTTAAATGACTTAAATGACATAAGAAAATTTGTGGATGATTTAAAATTAATTGAAATATCTTCTATTTAAATAAAAGAAAATAGATGAGGTCATCGATCTTCTAGGTACTCTACTTTTATAGACAAATAGAGTTAGAAACATGATTTATAGTCTGCCAATAAAAGTCATCGATTTGTTTTTAGAGGGCTGCAAGCTTTTAAAATAAAGATTACAGGATCACAACGTTGCAGTGAGTTGGGCTTTGTATAATCTTTCAGCAATACTGAAGGCTGTTGCATGTTCTGGTCTCAATTTTCATGAGTAAAACCGTAAAAATCCGGCTTTTAGTTTCACAGAGTATCTTTAAAAAATCGGTATAGACTTAAAAAATAAACAAAAAGTGTTGTTTTTTTTAACAATCAACCTATTTTTTAATCACTCACACCGAAAAAGCAGAAAACAGTCAGAAAAGCGTTTGACAGTCTGTGAAGATTCTCTATAATGCACCTCATCAAGCGATGAAGTCGATTTGAAAGGGCGCTTAGCTCAGTTGGTAGAGCGTCTGCCTTACAAGCAGAATGTCGGCGGTTCGATCCCGTCAGCGCCCACCAAGCTTCTTTCAAAGTTGAGACACTTATAGTGCAGCGGTAGTTCAGTTGGTTAGAATACCGGCCTGTCACGCCGGGGGTCGCGGGTTCGAGTCCCGTCCGCTGCGCCACTTTAAGTTCTTGATAAATCGTTTGCCACAATAGCGACATTGTGTAAGTGCAGCGGTAGTTCAGTTGGTTAGAATACCGGCCTGTCACGCCGGGGGTCGCGGGTTCGAGTCCCGTCCGCTGCGCCATTTACATGATAGACCTTTTGAGGGCGCTTAGCTCAGTTGGTAGAGCGTCTGCCTTACAAGCAGAATGTCGGCGGTTCGATCCCGTCAGCGCCCACCAGATTTTTTGTGATGCAGCGGTAGTTCAGTTGGTTAGAATACCGGCCTGTCACGCCGGGGGTCGCGGGTTCGAGTCCCGTCCGCTGCGCCATCCTAAGAATCAAACAGTTTGACCCTTTAAGGGCGCTTAGCTCAGTTGGTAGAGCGTCTGCCTTACAAGCAGAATGTCGGCGGTTCGATCCCGTCAGCGCCCACCATATCTTTCTTGCCTAAATCCTGAATATTTCATAGAATTCGAAGTCTATAATAATTTGAAGATTTCAGACTATGAGAAATCCATATCAGCGCAAGGCAGCGATCAAATCGCAAAATACCGCCTACGATCCGCTACAAGTTTATAAAAATTTTATTGAAGCTATTGTTGCCCAAGGTGGCATTTTTGCACTTTACCAAGAGGGCTGGGCTTTATGTGCCACGCCGACAGGACAGCGTGCTTTCGCGACCTGGCAAAGCAAAGGTCTGGCCAGACTACTCATTAAAGATAACTGGGCCAATTACCAGATTCAGGAAATTACCCTCAAAGATTTTGTTGAAAAGGTCATTCCTTTCTTACGTCAGGAAAGCACTATTGTGTCATTGGATCTGACACCGGAAGGGCAGAATATTCTGGTTGCGCCTGAAAAACTTTTGCTGGATCTTAAAAACTACCTGTATCAGGTCTATGTACAGAAACCTGAACTATTCAAAAATCCAGCGATCCCTTCGCCAAGGCATATCCGTTTAAATTAATTTAGTGTTTAAGTTACTTATTTAAATAGTGAATATTCATTGAGCAGCCAGCCACTCAAAAAGGCAAAATATTCTCTTAACCAGGAGTTATAGCGCAGATAAAGGGGAGTACTGGCACTCAAACTAATCACTTGCTGATAACCTTGGTGTCTGGCAATAGCACGAGCACGAGGACTATGAAAATCACTGGTTGCAATCGCAACAGGATCATTTTGACTTATATTTTGTTGTTCCAAGATTACTTGAGAATACATCAGGTTTTGAGCAGTACTTCTGCTTCGATCTTCAAGTTGAATGGGGTTGATGAGTTCTGGATAGGTGGTGTGGATATAGTGCTGCATGACCTCAGCTTCACTTTGCCTTTCCCGATAATTACGCCCACCTGTCATAATCATTAAAGTATCTGGATAGTGTGCTGCATATTTAGCTGCAGTATCCAGACGGCTTTTTAAGATGGGTGAGGGCTG
Organism: Acinetobacter sp. YH12043; assembly: GCF_013419915.1. Taxonomy (NCBI): domain Bacteria; kingdom Pseudomonadati; phylum Pseudomonadota; class Gammaproteobacteria; order Moraxellales; family Moraxellaceae; genus Acinetobacter; species Acinetobacter sp. YH12043. The sequence continues at coordinate 19,101 of NZ_VOZD01000017.1, read as the reverse complement.
TCCATTCGTAATCCCGCTGCCTAAAACCAGAATAGCGGCAGGAGGCTGTGTAGATTCATTTGAATGAATGGACATCTGGATATAAGCGAAGAAGATTGCGACACTGATTATCCAGAGTAGAAATCCGGCCCAGAGGTTGTTCCAGAACCAGATTCTAAATCTGGAATGCTGTTTCCAGCGTTGAATGCCTGAAAAGAGCAGAGCATACAGGATCAGTGCTACGCTAATGAAAATTGGCAAAAGAACACCGAAATGTCTTTGTCCCTGACTTATTAACCAGAGGCTGTTTATGCCAAGGATCAAACCAAAGATCAGGCTGAGACTTCGTTTAAGTGGGCTGGATATTCGGATATTCATATTTTTATTAATCTTCTTATCTCTTCTTCTATCTTATTAATAAAAAACCGGGCATGAAGCCCGGTCTTTTATAGATCAGCTGATCTTAATATACATCACGACGATAACGACCATCCAGACGTAATTGATCCACTGTGCTTTCACCGAGAATTTCAATCAGAGCCTGATCGACATCGCTGGCCATGCCATTAATGCTACCACACACATAAATCACGGCGCCTTGAGCGACCCAGAGTTTCAATTCTTCAGCCTGCTCACGCAATTTATGATGCACATAAACTTTTTCCTGCTGGTCACGAGAGAAAGCAAGGTCCAGTCGTTTTAATGTACCCATTTGCAGCCAGGCCTGAATGGTTTCTTCAAAGAAGAAATCATGGGCACGCTGACGTTCACCAAAGATGAGCCAGTTCTGAGTATAGTCCTGACGGTTACGCGCACTCAGCAAGCTCATCAAACCTGCGATCCCCGTACCATTACCAATACAGATAATCGGACGGTTATCTGCAATCAGATGGAAAGATTCATTCTTGCGAATACGCAGGGCAATCGGTGAATTTAGGGCAGTATGCTGTGTTAACCAGCCTGAGCCCAGACCTAACTGGCCTTGTGCATCAGATTGCTGACGCACGACCAGACGTAGCACTTGCTGACTTGGAATACTGGCGATTGAATATTCACGTGTAGCAAGAGTTGGTAATTGCTGTAACAGCTCATCTACTGAATCAAAAGGATCAACCTGAGTCAAATCACGATTCCAAAGTGCCTGTTCGATACTTTGCTTCAGAGAAGGCACTTGTGTACCCGCGGCAATACGGTATTTCTCCATAAATGCACGGATACGTTCAGGGCTGTTTCCTGGTTGGATTTCGGCAATATCGCCTGCCTGCCACACGGCTTCATGCTGTGGAACCAGTTCAATATTAAACGCAGGTGCACCCAGACTGTCTGGATTCAGCAATTCACGTTTGCTCAAAGTCCATTGATCAAAGGTTTTATCGATACCCATATCCTGCAATTCAAACTGGGTCACATGGGCAAGGGCATTGGTCCATTGCTGGATATGCTCATTATTGGCATTATCCACTTCAATGGTCTTGAAGAGCTGTTTGGCACCACTCTGTTGTAACCACTGGTCGATCCGATGACCAAAGCTGCAATAGGTATCAGGATATTCCTGGGAGCCTAGAGCCAAAACTGCATAATTGAGATGATTAAGATCCGCTTTGGCAGACAAAATTTTCTTTTCAAAAGAGGAGGCTAGGTCAGGTGCTTCACCTGTGCCATAAGTACTGGCTACAAATAGAACCTGTTCTGCCTGTTGCAGATCTTCAAGGCTTAGTTGCTGTACTGCTTTAACGCTGACAGGTTGACGTGCTTCCTGTAAGGCAGTAGCTGTGCGCCATGCCAGTTGTTCAGAGACACCCGTTTGTGAAGCATACGCAATCAGCCAAGGCTTGGCATTTGGATCCAGAGGCAGGGCAGTTGCCCCTTGGCGTGCAGCCAGAGTAAGTTTTTTCTGCTTACGACGTTTCAGATAGAGCATCCAGCCGGTCACGAAGAACAATGGCATTAATAATGCAGCAATCATGACCAGGAACTGGTAAATAGGACCAAAAAAGCTGCCACGGTGCACAGGTAACATACTGCTCATGATTTTTTCATTGAGCTTTTTATCTTCATAGAGCTGGACTTCGGTAAATTCAGCACTGCGATAATTATAAGTCGCATTGTTGCGGGCACGTTCATGCTGTGCCACAGGGTCAACAAAACTCAACTGCATTTCACCATCCGGTTTTTTCGGCAGGTTAAATGTCACAGTTGAATATTTGCCTGCAAATTGAGTACTGAAGCCAGCCCAGCTTTGATCCAGTGCACGTGAAATACTTTCTGGACTCATGCCAGCTTCTTCACGGCCTTCACTACGTTGTCCGCGTTCACCACGAGGACCACGTTCACTACCTTCGCCGCGACCGCCATTGGCCTGCATTTCTGGTTGTGGACGTTCTACGCCCAGAACTTTATACATACCATCACGCCACCAGCCATAAGACCAGGTAAGACCGGTACAAGCCAGAATCAGGTAGAAAATTACCACCCAGGTACCCACCACTGCATGCAGATCCCAGATAAAGTTACGGCCTTTCAGTTGCGGCTTCACTGCCAGCCATTGCTTAATTGAATGACGTTTTGGCCAGCGTAAATACAGGCCAGACAGGACGAAAAAGATCAGCATCAGGGTACAGGCACCGGTAATCTGTTTACCAACGGGACCTACTGTTAAATTACGATGTAACTGCTGTACAAACTGGAAGAATTCACGGCCTTTAATTTCAGGCAATACTTCAGCCGTGTAGGGGTTGACCATCATGTTATAACCACGACGTGCTCCCTCTTTTACAATATTGACCGTACTGGAGGCACTTGGATCCTGTGCCACGGTAATACTGTTAATTTTCATTTCAGGGTTTTGGTTCTGGAAATGCTGATACAGCTGGGCAGGGCTAAGCTTGTCTCGCTCTTGAACCTGTACAGTATAACTGTCGCTATTCATCCATTTTAAGATTTGCGGCTCATAAGAATAAATAGCACCCGTGACTCCCATAATTGAGAGAATCAAACCTGCAGTAATCCCCAGAAACCAGTGGATTTGGAAAAATGTCTTTTTAAACATGATGGTCAGATTTATGGTGGTATGTGTAAAAGTAGGCAAATTATAACTGAAGAATCAGAACAAATTATAGATTATGATGATAATATTTATTCTCATTATCATTTGTGTCGATGAGTCGGATAAAAGATAGTCATAAAAAAACCTCCATGTCGAAACAGGAGGTCTTTCAAAATCGGGATATGTCTTAGATTTCTTTTGGTGCACCCACTTCTTCTTGCAGATGCTTGCGAATGGTCGCGAAAGAGAAGTTTTTACTGTCTAAACGTTTAGGCAGGATATAAGCACCTTGCTGACCTTTGACTTTAAAATTGATCAGCATGAATTCCGGCGTATTATACCATTCATAGATGTCTTTCCAGCCAATAGCACCCACGCCTTCCTGCATGCCCATTTTTTGGCGCATCACGATACCATGTGGCTGTACGCCCAGACGGATACCTTTAATTTCCTGTACCGGAAATTCATTCATCTTGCGTTTAACATACCATTCCAGACCGAAAGTACGGATCAGGTAATACAATACTACACAGACAATCGCTACCCAGCAGATGACTGTTGAGTAGTTCTTGATCAGGATAATTCCCAGAATAGACAAGGCAACAATAGCACCCATGATCAGCCAGGCTTTCATGCCAATTTTATTGGTACTACGCCAGATCATCAGCTGAGCATGACGCTGCTCAGCTTCTGAAATTTCATAGTTCACAGGCTGTAGGGTATAAGCGTATAAATTTTTCGCGGTCATAATGAAATTAACAGATTTAAAACTGTAAAAAGTTTAGCATTAATTATGCTGATTCAGTGAGTATATTGTTCCAAAATCGGCCAAATTATAATGAAGCCAATTCAGTGGCCTGTTCATCACGTTCGTGACTTAAACTTTGCTTTAACTGACTCAATTGCTTCAAGATACTAAACATTAAAGACAGTTGCTGCAAAATAATCAATGGTTTCTGGTCTTCTTCCAGCTGTTGTGACAGACGCTGACGGATATTCTGGATCATATTCTGGGTGCTTAGGTCAGGTACTTCATCATAGAGCAGGGCACCACGAATATTTTCTAGGGCTTGGTCCAGTAGGTCCAGTACATCCTGATCCTGAATTTTTTCACGATGCGCGCCCAGCGCGGCAATATAACTGATAAAAGTATGATTCAGGCACAGGAACTCAAAAGCCTGTGATTTTTGCACTGGATCAAAATCAGGTTCGGTGGCCAAAGTCGAGATCAGGGAAGCAACTTCAGCATCCGTATTATGGGCTGCACGACGTACCACGCGGTAGGTCAGACCATTATTTCGTCCAGATTTATACTGTTCAATCACTTCACTCAAGTAGTCACATTCTGCCTGCAGGCTACGGCTAATGCTGCGCGGCAAGCGACGGAATTTCCAGTCTGGAAAGATAAAGCTCACGCCAAACCAGGCAATCGCACAGCCAATCAGGGTATCAATCATACGGGGGATAGCTGCGGCAAAGCCCATACCGTCCAGATTAAAGTTGATCAGGGCCAGAATGGTAATAAAGGCAGTGGCCTGTGCATACTGTTTACTGCGTAATTCAAAGAACAGAATCCCACTCAAAATTAGCAGTAATAATTGCCCTTCAACGGAAGGAATGAAGTACAAAATGGCATATCCCAAAAGAATACCTGCCAATGTTCCTACGATGCGTAAACGTAAGCGGCGTTTGGTAGCATTAAAGTTAGGTTGGCTGACGAATAGTGCTGTAAGCAGGATCCAGTAACCATACTGAATATCGGTCAGCTGGACAAAGATATAGCTGATCAGCAGCACAATCGACAGACGAATGGCATGACGGAACAACACCGATTCAGGTGTCAGATGCTGCTTGACCCGAATCTTGATATCTTCCCAGCCTTTCAGGTCGTCATCTTTGAGCTGGTTTTCAATATGTTTAGCACGATCAAATTTGATATTACGTTCAGTTTCCAGGTTGCGTAACTGCGCATCAATAGATTTTAGGTTCTGGAATAAAGCAAACAGGGCATTAATCCAGACCTGATCATACTGCTGTTCTGTACGCAATTTTTCCAGGGACAATCTCAGGTTTTCAAAGGCATGTTTGAAGCGTTTATTATGTTTATAGGTTTTGCGTTGCTGAATGCTTTCACTCAGGTCTTTACAGGCTTTGCCCTGAATCGACAGGATGCGCTGAAAACGGAACAAAACGTCGCTGTGTTCAAAAATCTTGGCCAGTTTCTGATAATCAATATGCGCAGAATCGGCACGCTCGTGAATATCTTGCGCTACAAAATAGTATTGCAGGCTACGACGGGTATCCTTTTGACCACGATCACCTTTCAGACGGGTCAAAAGAACAGTCTTCATTTCATTAAAAATTGAAATCAGTTTGCCATTTTCCAGTGATAGCTCGATCATACTTTGCTGATAACTTTTTGCCGTCATATCGACATCGAACAGATTCGATTTGGCATAGAGGAAATCACCCAGTGAAGCATAGCACTTGGCTAAGTTATCCTGTGCACGTCGCGCAGGAAACAGTAGAAAGCTCAGAGTCGACAAAAAGCCATACCAGACCGCACCAATCAGCAGCAAGCTCGCTTGCTGATACCATCCATCAAAAAGTTCAACCCCCAGCATGGAATAGACAGAAATCACCAGACAGCCATAGGAAATCGTGGCATAACGTCGACCAAGCGAGCCGAGCAGAATCAGGACAATACAAGAAACAATGAGGGCAGAAGCAAACAGCAGCGGATAAGGAAATAACAGATAGACTGCCACTGCGGTAATGAAGAAGCCTAAATAGGTATAGAACAGATTCAGGATACGTACGGAAAAGCGGTCATCAATATCGCTTAAACCTGCGGCCACCACTCCAAGGGTGAGTGGAATAGTCATTAACTGCTGTCCCATGAAATAGGGAACAAAGGCAGTGCCTGCAAAAGCGATCAGCATACGCAGGTTATACATCAGGGTCGTATTATAAGTCGCGTGCTTAAGACGATTGAGCCAAGATTTCAACGGTGATCCTTTCTCTTGCAGTCTTTGCTGCAAAGCTGAATATACATATGAGAAAAAGTATATTTATAACTTTTAATTTCCATGTAAATCATACTATGCGCTATGTTAATTTGTCTGCCTACTGCGCATTAAAATCTTTAATTACATGAACTCCAATACGACAGCACCACGACCTTATGCCATGTCCTGGATTATTTTGCTGGCTTCACTGACTGCACTTGGTCCTTTATCCATTGATATGTATCTCTCTGCCTTGCCAGAAATGGCAGCGGATTTTGGTGTCAGTACCCAGATGGTCTCCAATAGTCTGCCAGCTTATTTCCTTGGACTGGCGGTTGGGCAGTTGCTATATGGCCCGATCAGTGACCGGATTGGACGTAAGCCACCGCTTTATTTTGGATTGAGTCTGTATATTCTGGCCAGCCTGTTATGTATGTTTGCACAGAATGAATGGAGCCTGATTGCAGCACGGGTATTACAAGCCTTAGGAGGATGTGTAGGAGTCGTGGTTGCCCGAGCAACCATTCGTGATCGGCTGGATATGCAGGCGGCTGCACAGGCCTTTGCCAGCATGATGATTGTAACGACCATTGCACCGATTATTGCGCCAAGTCTCGGCGCATGGGTACTGATGTTCTTTGAGTGGAATATTATTTTCTTGGTGCTGATGGGCTGTGGCTTGTTTAGTCTGGTCTGTGTGCATTTTTTCTTTCAGGAAACCTTGCCCTCGGAACGCCGTCTTAAACTGAATTTGCAACAGGTATTGAGTTTATACCGAACCATTTTTCAGGATGAAAGTTTCAGACGACCGATGCTGGTGGGCTGTTTTTCTGGGGCGGTGATGTTCTGCTATATCAGCGCTTCTTCAGCCATTCTGATGGATCATTATCATCTGACCGAGCAGCAGTTTGCTTATGCTTTCGGGGGGAATGCCGTTGGAATCATGCTGTTCTCGACCCTGAATAAGCATCTGGCTCAATATCTTTCAGTATTAAGTCGCTTAAAACTAGGTGCTTCTTTACAGGGAATCGGTGTCCTGGCTTTACTGGTTTTAGGCTATCTGAATATTGAATCTGTTGTCCTAGTTATGGTGGCCTTATTTGTCGTTGTGGCCTCGATTGGTTTTGTGGGACCGAATGCGATGGCGCTGGCCATGGCAGAGCAGGACGCGCGTGCGGGAACCGCCAGTGCGATCATGGGCAGTATGCAATTTGCCTGCGGTTTGTTGGGTGGGGTTTTACTGAACTTTATGCTGTGGGATGCTTTATTCAATATGGCCTTGGTAATGGCGATCTTTGTAGTTATAGCCTTTAGATCTGTATTGAAATTAGAACTGCCTAGAGTTAAACAGAAATAAGGAGCTGCAAGAACTCTATATCTCTGTCAGACAATCCAAGCAGCTCAAAGTTGATGCTTGGATCATGGCTTATCAAATCTTATTCATCTACAAAAACGGCAAATTCCTCTACCGGGACACGTGGGGTGATAAAGGTATTTACGATATGGTCTGGATCTGCATAGCCTAGTGACATGCCACAGACCAGCTCTTCATCTTCACCTGCTCCCAGTACATCTAGCACAATGCTATGAAAATGATTCCAGGCAGCCTGCGGACAGGTATCCAGACCACGTGCCTTGGCAGCCAGCATCACGTTTTGAATCATCATGGAAATATCCATTTTTGAACCTACGCCTAAATCCTTATGCAGGGTGAAGAATAGCCCCACTGGTGCATCAAACAATTCAAAATTACGCAGGTTCTGGCGTGCCATTTTATCCTTTTCACCTTTCTGGATATTCAGCAAACCATATAAGCCCCAGCCATTTTCACGGCGTCGGTCGATATAAGGAGAGAACCATTGCTCGGGATAATAGGCAAAGGTTTCTTTATAATGTGCGGCCAATGCCGGATTTTGATAAAGCTCCATTTGCGCCTGACAGACACGCTGCACCAGCTCATCGCGTTTTTTCCCTGTCAGCACATACACTTTCCATGGCTGGGTATTGGTTCCTGAAGGGGCGCGACTGGCCACAGTCAAAATGTCTTTGAGCATGTCGGTACTGACCGGCGTATCCAGAAAAGCACGAACTGAATGACGGGAAGTAATGGTTTGATCTACAGCACGAACGAGGTTTTGATCCATTCTAATTTCCAATCTCATATCCTTAATGATGGTGAACTGACTATAAACCAAACAAACTCTGTCGGGCAGGGGTAATTTTAGTTTCACAGTGAATTATGATGATTAATAAAAATCACATGAATGAGAATGCACTTAAGAGATATAGAAGTTATATAAATAGCCTTAGAAATTTATTGAATGCTTAAACAAAACTCCTTCTAAACATGCAACCGATATTTTAGATGCTGATATCTTGAGCAATTAACATCGATGGCTGGAACTAAAAGGAAAGTTAAGAACAAAATAGAATGATTAAAATTCAATCTTAAAAATAAAATTAAATATCCGTTTTTACGTTCAATTAATATTTTATTTCGATTAAAATTTGGGGGTAGTAAACTATAAAAAATAAGAAGTTATAATTATTTTTTATATATTCACTAACTATAGTTAATAAAAAACAATAAAACTTTATACAAAGAAACAGCATAATGTGCGACTTTTCAGTTGAATACATGCATTTTGAAGAAATAATGAAGATTGCATGGTCAAGCTCTATTTGAAATATCTTATTGCAAATGACTTGATGAACTCAGTTAGGTTAAAAGCACTCATGCAGCAATTCATGCTGGTTGAGAAGTAAAAAATATAGGCTGGATGTTATCGCTATGAGTTGCACGCTTAGATGAATTTATGCATCTGGCGTAGCTTATGCAATCAGCAAAAGGCTGTTTTTCGCTTTTATAAATCTCTCACTGAATATGATCATCACGATGATATTCATAAGTTTGAAACAGATGCGGAATGCTTTGTTGATTCTAAAGGCGATGGATGAATGAAGTAGATGACAATTACATGGGGTAATGTAAGGTTTTCTTCTGTGGAAATGAATCGCAACACGACTTTTAGAATGACAAAAATTCAGAACCATCTTGGACAAAAAAATTATGGATTTTACTTTTAACGCATTTTATACCCTGATCGCTGCAGTAATTGTGCTATTACTGGGCCGGTTTCTGGTAGATAAAATCGATTTTCTAAAACGTTACAACATTCCTGAACCTGTCGCAGGTGGTCTGGTTGCAGCGGTTATCTCTCTGCTGGTTCATTCGTTCTGGGGCTACAGCATTACCACGAGCGCGGAACTGCAAACCAGTTTTATGCTGATTTTCTTTGCTTCGATCGGTCTGAGTGCGAACTTCGCTAAATTACGCGAAGGCGGGATCGGACTGGTGATCTTCCTGGTTGCCATCTCAACATTTATTGCCCTACAAAATGCAGTGGGTATGGGGCTGGCAAGCTTGTTAGGTATTGATCCTCTGATCGGTCTGATTGCCGGTTCGATTACCTTGACTGGTGGACACGGTACTGCTGGCGCCTGGGGTGAAATTATGGAGGTTGAGCATGGTATTCAGGGGGCTTTGGCGCTCGGGATGGCAAGTGCAACCTTTGGTCTGATCATTGGTGGTGTTATCGGTGGACCTTTGGCGAAACTGTTGATTAACCGTCATAATCTTGCTGTGGCCCGTACCGATCAGCAGATCGAAAAACGTGACAACACGCCAATGGACAGCACGACAGATGAATATGTGCAATTTGAATATCCACATCGTGTCCGTCTGATCACTGCCGATAATGCCATTACCACACTTGGTCTGTTTGCAGGCTGTCTGGCATTTGCGGAGCTGATGACTGGCTTCAGTAAAGATACAGTATTTGAACTGCCAACATTTGTATGGGCACTGGCAGGTGGCGTGATTCTGCGTAACGTGCTGGAAGGCATCCTGAAAATCCAGATCTTCGACCGTGCGATTGATGTGTTTGGTAATGCTTCATTGTCGCTTTATCTGGCCATGGCGCTGCTGTCATTAAAATTATGGCAACTGGCGGATCTGGCAGGACCATTGATGGTGATTCTCGGTGCACAGACCTTGACTATGGCTTTATATGCAGCATTTGTCACTTTCGGGGTGATGGGCAAAAACTACGATGCCGCAGTACTTGCTGCAGGTCACTGTGGTTTCGGGATGGGTGCAACCCCAACGGCTGTTGCCAATATGCAGGCGATTACCAATATGTATGGCGCTTCGCATAAAGCCTTTCTGATCGTTCCATTATGTGGTGCTTTCTTCGTTGACTTGATTAATGCCACGATCATCCAGATGATCTTGAAATTTTTCGTCTAATTTTAAGCTTGATAATGAGTCATAAGCTCATAAGGATATGACATGAATGATCAGCTAAATGAAACCTTACTGGGCTGGGTCGATGCCTTAAATGGTCCACTCTGGGACTTTTTGGTGGTGTTTCTAGTCGCAGTCGGTATTTTGTATACGATCATGACCGGTGCAGTACAGATCCGTTTATTCTGGCACAGTATCAAAGTCATGAAACGTAGTCGTGGCAAGGTCGATGATGACCATGGTATTACGCCGTTTCAGGCCTTTGTAACAGGTCTGGCTAGCCGGGTCGGTGTGGGTAATGTTGCAGGTGTTGCCATTGCGATTGCTGTCGGTGGTCCAGGTGCTGTGTTCTGGATGTGGTTTACTGCATTTCTGGGAATGAGTTCTGCTTTTGTAGAATCATCATTAGCCCAGTTGTTTAAAGTTCGGGATAACAAGAATCAGCAATTCCGCGGTGGACCTGCGTATTACATTACTCAGGGTCTTAAACAGAAATGGCTGGGAATTGTCTTTGCAATTGCACTGATTACGACCTATGGCTTTGTGTTCAATGCCGTGCAGACCAATGCCATTACGGGTGCAACCTCACATGCCTGGGGCTGGAATGAAGCCAATCTGATGTTGCCATTAGGTGGTTTCGATCTGGAAGTTTCCTGGATTGGTCTGGTCTTGGTCTTGATTACGGCCATGATTATTTTTGGCGGGATCAAACGGATTGCAAAAGTTGCTGAAGGGGTGGTCCCTTTCATGGCAGTTCTTTATCTGGGTGTAGCTTTATATATCGCCGTCATCAATTACGATATGTTGCCGTCTATTTTTCAGCTGATCTTTAGCAAAGCATTTGAGTTTGAAGCAGCTGCAGGCGGTTTCTTCGGTGCCATGATCTCGATGGCCATGATGATGGGGATTAAGCGCGGTTTATTTTCGAATGAAGCGGGGATGGGTTCAGCACCGAATGCGGCGGCTGCCTCTGACGTGAAACATCCGGTGAATCAGGGTCTGGTTCAAATGCTTGGCGTATTTGTAGATACCTTCGTTGTGTGTTCATGTACCGCTATCGTGATTCTGGTTTCTGGCCTATATGAAAATGCCGGTTTTGAAGGCGTGACCTTGACCCAGATGGCGCTTGAAAGCCAGATTGGTGCTTGGGGCGATGACTTCCTGGCCTTGATTCTGTTCCTGTTTGCCTATTCTTCTATCATTGGTAACTATGCCTATGCAGAAGGAAATATTCAGTTCATCAATAATAACAGCAAGGTCATGTTTATTTTCCGGTTGCTGGTATTGTTTATGGTGTATTTCGGCTCGATTGCTAGTGTGCCGTTGATCTGGAATATGGCGGACCTGTTCATGGGTGTCATGGCCAGTATCAACCTGATTGCGATTGTGCTGCTGATGCCATTTATTTTGATGCTGCTCAAGGACTATACCGGTCAGCTAAAACGTGGCATCGAGCAACCAGAGTTTAAGCTCGATGATCATCCGAAATTTAAAGATAAAGTTAAATCAGATATCTGGTAAGACTTGAGCAAAAGCCCCGACTGGTTCGGGGCTTTTTTATGGGTTTAAATGGTTAGAATGACACAACATTAAGATAGCTTTGATATAGGATAAATCCGGCAATCAGGCTGAACCAGACTGGTAATTTCGAACGTAACAGTAAAATCATTACGATGATAAAAACCAGATCAGACCAGAAACGAAAATATGCCTGAGAGAGATCAATCAGCAAATATAAAAGCAGACCGACCACCGCTGCATTAATCCCGTTCACCGCCTGAAAAATAATACGTTGCTGCATTAACCATGACCAATAAGGCAAAGTAGCAAAAATCAGAAAAAACGAAGGCAGGAAAATGGCACAGGTTGCTAACAATGCATTAATCCAGGATGAACCTGTCCAAGGCAACAGAGCACCGACATAGCTGGAAAAACTAAATAATGGACCCGGCATCAATTGGGCAAATGCATAACCTAGATCGAAAGATTGGGGCGAAAGTAAATTGGTCGCCACAAAGTCCTGATGCAGCAAAGGCAGAATGACATGCCCGCCACCAAAGACTAATGAGCCAGTTTGATAGAAATCAGCAAAAAATGCGAGTTCAGGCCAAGAACCAGATTTGACTAGTAGAGGAATCAGGAAAAACGGTAATAAAAATGCGATGAACCAGTAGGGTGCATGACGTGGACGAATATAACTTGAGTGAATGGTAGATGAATTTGAAGCAGGCTTATTTTCCTGAGGAGAATTGGAAAATTTTGCCATTACGAGGCCAAAAACTGCCCCTAAAATAATGACCAGTAGCTGGTTCAAACTGATACTAATGAAGCTCAGAATCAGGACGGAAATGAAGACCAGTACATATTGCCAGATGCTCTTGCAGAAGCTATTGAGCATTTGCCAGAATGCCCAGACGATTACAGAAAAAACGATCAATTGAATGCTATGAAAGCTGTTTGAGTTTAGAATATGGAAATAGTACTGACCAAGTACGGCGATCAAGCTCATCAGAAGCGTTGAAGGCAGAGTAAATCCAAGCCAGGCCACGAATGCCCCAGCATAACCTCTTTGCAGATAGCCAATTGAAAGGCCTACCTGACTACTGCTTGGGCCGGGCAAAAGCTGCGCTAATGCAACCAGCTGGCCATATTGTGTCGTATTTAACCACTGTAATTGGTCGACAAATTTACGGTGAAAAAACACCAGATGCGCTGCCGGTCCACCGAATGCCATACAGCCCAGTTGCAGGAAAGTGAGAAAGATCCGGTACAGTGAAGGTGTATTCATACAGTGGCTGAAAATTGAAAGACATTAGTGCAACTGTATGACAGTTTTACGAAATTCTACAGATTATTTAAGCATGTGTTTATACACTATGCTGCTTTAACAAAACGAGGACGTGCTCTGCATGCAGAAATATGTACTGAGTATATTGGCGATGACAATGGTAGGTCTGAGCGGCTGCCAAACGACATCTAGTTTTAATCCATCTAACTCTAGTCATATTAAATCTGCCAGTTCAGTAGCAGAAGCCCAGGCGCGTCCAAACCAGATCAATTTCCGTAAGATCAAGCAAACAGAAAACCGTCCAGTGATAGCACTGGTTCTTGGCAGTGGCGGTGCGCGTGGCTATGCGCATATCGGTGCGATTGAAGTGTTGGAGCAGGCAGGCATACAACCTGACTTTATTGTGGGAACCAGTGCTGGCAGTATCGTAGGTTCCATTTATGCTAGTGGTAAACCAGCGATTGAACTGCGTAATATTGCATTAAGCATGAAAGCCACTGATGTTCGCGACATCAAGCTAGACCGCAAAGGCTTTTTTGATGGCAAAAAAGTTGAAAATTATGTGAATTTACAGGTTGATCAGACGCCTCTGCAAGCCATGAAAATCCCGATGTTTGTGGTAGCAACAGCTTTGAAAGAGGGTAAGCGGGTAGTCTTCAATTATGGTAATACCGGTCAGGCAGTACGTGCATCCGTTTCTATTCCAAGCATGTTTATTCCCACTGTCATCCAGAAAAAAGAATATGTGGATGGAGGACTGGTCAGTCCGGTACCGGTCAAAGTAGCTCGTGAGTTGGGCGCTGATATTGTGATTGCTGTCGATATTCTGGCGCAGCCCATCCATACTGAAACCACCAATGTCTGGGGCTTATTCAACCAGAATATTAATATCATGCAGCAACGTTTAGCTTCTGAAGAACTGCAATACGCCGATGTGGTGATTCAGCCAGACTTACGCGAAAAAGGTCATATCTTTGATGTGCGTGGCAGGGAATTGACCATGGATGCTGGGATTGAGGCGGCTAAACTCAAGCTACCAGAAATTGCTCAGGTCTATCAGAAGCATAATTATAGCCAAGGTCATCAGATTCCATTGCTCTTGGCTCAGCAACAATAGTTTGCTCTGATGGTTTTAAGAAAATATTTAATTTTCAAATAGATGTATAAAAATATTCACTGCTTTTCTCATATAGGTGAAAAGCAGTTCATTTTTGCTCATCGTTTTTAGAGATGAGCTGATGTTTTCTACCTATTGAAAGTCACTTAAAGCCCAAGTTTCAATGGGAAATAAATCTTTGAATTATAAAACTATAGTGATTTTATGAAAATATTTTAAGGCTATTTTTTGATTTTAACAAAATTATTCACAGACTTAAGTTAAACAACTGTTCAAAAGCTTAGAAGATCATGACAGAATAAAAATCGACAGATTAATAAATGTAAAAGCCATATGAATCACATCGAAATTGGCCAGCAAGTCACACTAGCTCAGTTTGAAAATACGATTTTTACTGTAACTAAAGTTCATCCCGATGGTTCTTTTACCGTTGAAACGATATTGCATGGCCAGCAGACTTTAAGTTATGAGAATGTGGCGCGAGAAATGTTGAGGCAGGTGCCTGCTTAATTCGAGGTTATTTTTTGTTAATGCATGCAGTTTTCTTAAACCGAGTTCTGCATGTTTAATGGAAAATCTCTTCATCACAGTGCATTGATTCAAGAAAATAATTTAGTGGATAAATTCCTGTTTATTTTATAGTTACTGAAAATAACTTTCTGATGATTTCTATGGATCCTCAGAGGGATATCTTTTTTTTTGTATGGAGAAAAATTTCATATCAAGAATTATGATGTTTTATTTGCCGAATTGAACATTTTATTTAGACCAAAAACGCTATAATAATGGTCTATATCATTGTCATTCAAAGAGTTCAGAGAAAACGATGGCCCCTTTAGATCAAATTGCAACAGCATCGGATGACCAGTCAGAGTTAACGATGTCGGTTCTTATGACGCCAGATATGGCGAACTTTTCAGGAAATGTACATGGTGGAACAATTCTGAAATTATTGGACCAGGTTGCTTATGCTTGTGCGAGTCGCTATTCGGGTAGTTATGTCGTAACCCTGTCTGTAGACAAAGTAAATTTCAAAGAACCGATTCATGTGGGTGAGCTGGTGACTTTCCTGGCAAGTGTGAACCATGTAGGTCGTACTTCAATGGAAATTGGCATTCGTGTAGAAGCGCAAAATATTCAGAAACGTACTGTACGCCATACCAATAGTTGCTACTTCACGATGGTCGCTGTTGATGAAAATGGTAAGCCTAAACAGATTCCACCGCTGAATCTGGACAATGACTGGAAACGTTGCCGTTTTGAAGCAGCTGAACAACGTAAAGTTGCCCGTCTGCAGGAAAATCATCATCCTTCATGCAGTATCTATAAAAAATCAGCGCATAGCTAAGAACTAAACTTAATTTGCTTATTAAAAAGACCTTGAATGTGAGGTCTTTTTTTTGCCTATAAAATTCATTTAACTCTAGCTTAAGCTTCTTTTTTAATCTAATATGAAACGATACGTATCGTTTCGTTTTTTGGTTTTAAGCATGAGTGAAGAAGAAAAATGTTCACGGCGTCAGCACAGTATTCTGCAGGCGGTTTCGGATGCACTGGCAGAAGGTGAATATCATCAGCTAACCATTGAAGATGTGGCTGCACGGGCAGGGGTTGGCAAATCTACGATTTACCGCTGGTGGAAACATAAATCTGAACTGGTACTAGATGCTTTCAAGCAGCGCACAGCAGGGGTATTTGAACTGGATGCTTCACAAAGCTTGCGCAGCAATCTGGTTCAACAGCTAACTCTGCTGGTTCAGGCGCTTAATCATCCGGTAGGCCGAGCTTTGCTGGTCGTTATGGCCAATCATCGGGAGCTGGCTGCAGACTTTTTTCAGCAGTATCTATTACCACGTCGAAAACAAACCCACCAATTGATTCAACAGGCCATCGAGCGTGGGGAATTACGTGCGGATTATCCTTTTGATCTGATGCTGGACACCTTATACGGGCCGATTCATTACCAGATCATTTTCTTCAACCGCATGCCGGATGATCAATATATCCAGAATCTGGTAGATCTGGCCTTAAGCCCAGCTTTGATTTCTCCCTGAGTTTAGTCAGTTCTTAAATTTGTTTTTAAAAGTTGCGTGTTATGTCTGCTAGTCCTGAGCGCTTATGGAATCGCTCCTTTATTCTGTGTTTATTGAACAATTTGTTCCTGTTTGTCTATTACTTTGCCTTACTGACCATTCTGCCGGTTTATATCATGAAAGATCTGGGCGGATCAGTCAAAGAAGCAGGTTTAGCTTTGACCCTGTTCTTAGTTTCATCCATCGCCATTCGACCTTTTTCTGGCATGATCATCGAGAAACTCGGCAAGAAATTGGCAATGCGCGGAGCCGGAGTTATTTTTGCCTTATTTTCCTTTAGTTATCTGCTGGTCGATAGCATGTGGTCATTATTGGCAGTGCGTTTCTTACATGGGATCTGGTTCAGCATACTGACGACGGTCACCGTTCCCGTTGCAAATGAGTTTATTCCGGAATCTCGTAAGGGTGAGGGCATGGGCTATTTTGTCATGTCGACTAATCTGGGTGTGGTATTTGGTCCATTACTGGCCTTAACCGTAGTTCAGTTCACCAGCTTTAAAGTGCTGTTTGGCTTGCTTGCCGTGATTATCTCTATCGGCTTGATCTTTTCCTTCATGCTGAAAATTACCGAATTAGCAAAACCTCAAGCTACAGTGGTCGAAAAATCAAAATTCAGCCTGCATGACATTATTGAAGTCAAAGTGCTGGCGGTGAGTTTTGTGGCACTGCTCACGGCTTTTGCTTACTCCAGTATCATGAGTTTTATCACGCCCTTTAGTGAAACCAAGCAACTACTGGCTTATACCGGCATCTTCTTTATTGTTTTTGCGGCCTCAATGTTGTTGGTACGGCCTTGGGTGGGCAAAATTTACGACCGTAAAGGACCAAGTGCAGTTATCTATCCTTCCTTTATTTTCTTTGCGATTGGCATGATGATTGTCGGTGTCATGTCCAGCCAATGGACTATGTGGTTGTCTGCGGTATTTATCGGAATTGGTTACGGTTCATTATTTCCATGTTTACAGACGCTGGCGATTCAATCTGTCGAAAAACAGCGCATGGGCCATGCGATTTCTACCTTTTTTACCCTTTTTGATATTGGACTGGCAGTGGGTTCAGTAGTGATGGGTATGATCATTGCGCAATACGGTTTTGAAAAGACCTATATGTTCTGTGCAGTGATGGTGATTTTCACTTTATTGATTTACCGTCAATATGTGGCCAGGAAGCGACCTTCGATTTCAGCATCCTTACCGGAAGAATAAAATGGAATTAAGACATTTACGTTATTTTGTTACAGTGGCTGAAGAGCTGAACTTCACCCGGGCAGCTGAAAAACTGAATACTGTACAGCCTTCACTCAGTCAGCAGATTAAGGATCTGGAGCGTGAAGTAGATGCGCAATTGCTGGAGCGGAATAACCGCAAGGTTGAGCTGACCGAGGCTGGACAGGCTTTTCTAAAGGAAGCTCTGTTGAGCTTAGAACATGCGGAACGTGCCGTGCAGGCAGCCCGTCAGATCGCCCATGCACATAAGGGTCAGCTGAATATCGGCTTCGTACCGGTCGCGGAAATGAAAATTTTTCCTTATATCATGCCGAATATCCGTGCACATTTTCCTGAACTGAAAGCACTGTTTCATAGCCTGACCGATGCAGAACAGTTTAGCGCGCTGAGACAGGGCAGTATTGATATTGCCTTTACCCGCTACCGAGATCAGTCGGATGAGTTTGAGTCCGTTCAGATTTTTGATGAGCCACTGACGCTGATTGTGCCGAAAAATTCTCCGGTCGCAGAAATGCCCTATGTCAGCATCAAGAAGTTTGAAAATCAGGACTTTGTGATTAGTGATGAACAAGCCTCACCACAGCTGCATAAGATTATTGATGATTTCTTTAGGCAGTCGAAACTGAACGTGAATGTGGTGCAGTATTCCACCAATATTCTGCTGAATGTCAATCTGGTCGGCATGGGGGTTGGCTGGAGTCTGGTACCAGCCTATGTGATTCCATTACTCGGCGATAATATTGTGGTGAAGAAAACGCTGGAACCTTTACCGATGATTGCTCTCTATGTCAGTTACCGTAAAAATAACCAACATCCTGCGATTGAACTGATTCTGAAAGTGCTTAAAGAAAAGTTTTGTGTAGACCTTTTTAAGTAAATTATTGATCTTCCATAAATGAAATGTGCTACAGAAATGATCTGTAGCACATGCTTTTTAATCGCAGAGGAAAATCGCTTTATACTGAAATTCAAAAAATAAGAAATCGGTTGAAGCAGAATGATGAAGCTCTATAACAACCCTCAGTCACGCGGCATGACCTTGCTGCCTATCCTTAAAGAACTACAGATTGAAGACCAGCTTGAGCAGGTGGAAGTTCCTTTTAAAGATATGCATCAACCTGAATATCTTCAGATCAATCCGATGGGTAAAGTTCCCTGTCTGGTTGATCAAGGCGTCGTAATTTCAGAAATGGCGGCTATTATCATCTATCTGGCAGATAAGTATCAGGACAAAGGATTGGCACCCGCTTTAGATGATCCCAAGCGTGGTACTTATTTAAAATGGATTTTCTTCTGTCATGGGCCACTGACTGAATATATTGATGTAAAAAATTTACAAGTATCTCAAGAACAGATTGAAAAGGTCCGAACCAGTTTAAGTTTTGGTAACGAAGCCGCGGTATTTGATTTTGGCTCTAGACTAGCAAAATGATTATGTTAGTCTAGAATCATGATAGAAAACAGTAAATTAAGTCACTACAAGATTAAAAAAATTATTCAATGCTTTTGTGTTGATATTCCTGCTTCCAAAACAGCCT
>NZ_VOZD01000016.1:0-73360 GCF_013419915.1 Acinetobacter sp. YH12043 | reverse complement strand
GCAATTCAGACACAAATCTGGATTGCGATGATCGCCTATTTATTGGTGAGTTTCGCTCAACATTTAGGAAAAACAGGTTGGACAGTTCAACGTTTACTCAGAATAATTCAAGTGAATTTGTTTGAAACCTGAAGAACTTTAAAAGCTTTATTTTCACCCGATAAAATACCCATAAAACAAGAGGAAGCTCATTTGAGCTTCCTCTTGTGAAAAATTGTGGGACAGCAATGCTCTAGAGCCTCCTTTTGTATCTTTTTCCAAGCAAAAATTAACGCTTTAAATTCGACAATAGTGCTGATGTAATCGAAGTATTGACTGCTACCGCTTTGGCTTTTTTGGCTTTCTTCGATTTATCTTCTACACGTTCAATTTTAATGGCTTTATAGCGATCCCCATTCTGGACCACATTGAATTTTACCCGGTCATTGCGCTTCGGTTCACCTGAATCGGCGGGGAAATCCGAGATATGAAAAAATACCTCACCTTCAGGTGAAGAAATAAAACCAAATCCTTTTTCTGGATTGTACTGTTTTACTTTTCCTTGGTATTGCTCGGAAGTCATAAACGTCCCCTTCTCTGTATCTGTCAGTATTCAGTATATAAAAAAGAGGCTGTAAAAGCCCCTTTTCTGTTCATTTTCAAAAATATTAGTCTTTTTGAACTGAACCAAAAATCTTGTCACCCGCATCGCCCAAACCTGGAACGATGTAACCATTTTCATTCAAGCCATGGTCAATCGCCGCAGTGAAAATCACCACATCTGGATGAGCTTCTTCAACACGTTTAATGCCTTCAGGGGCTGCGACCAATACCATCACACGAATATCTTTACAGCCGCTGGCTTTCAATACGTCAATCGCAGCAACCAGAGAAGAACCAGTCGCCAGCATTGGATCAATGATCATCGCAAGACGGTTTTGTACGTCTGGAACCAGTTTTTTATAGTAAGTACGTGCCTGTAGGGTTTCTTCATCACGTTCCAGACCCAGTACAGAGACTTTGGCACTTGGAATCAGATTCAGGAAACCATCCAGCATACCAATGCCCGCACGTAGAATTGGCACAACAGTAATTTTCTTACCTGCAATACGGTCTACAGTTACCGGTCCGTTCCAGCCGTCAATCTCATGCTCAACGACAGGAAGATCCTTGGTCGCTTCATAAGTCAAAAGCATAGTCACTTCCTGAGCTAGCTCACGGAAGTTCTTGGTACTAATGTCAGCACGACGCAGTAAACCGAGTTTATGTCGAATTAATGGATGACGGATTTCATGGATTGCCACGGGAGAACACCTAGAAGGTTAAAGATAAATTTCCGCTATTATAAAGACTTTTCCGGATTTGTTTAACTAAAAAAGCCCCCAATCGTGGAGGCTTTTTTGTAATAACTTCAAACTTGCGCTGAATTAGTTAAAACCACTTTGAACCAAAGTGAAAATAAACTGTTGTAATTCAGGCGACATTGCGAAGAATGCATAGCGAGACAGCGCAATGATCGGATCTGGATAAACACCGATCACCAGTACCAGTAATGCGACAAGCAATACCATGATACCGCCGACTTTTTGTCCCCAGTGATTTACAGCATCAAGACGTGGTGTTTCTGGTGGAGTCATATACATGACAACCATCACACGCAGGTAGTAGTACAGACCAATACCTGAACCCAGGATGACCATCGCAGCAAGGAACCAAGACTCACCTGCTACCGCAGTTTTCACTACCAGGAACTTACCGATGAAGCCCGCTGTTAATGGAATACCTGCTAGAGACAGCATCATCACAGTTAATACAGCAGTCAATACTGGACGGCGCCAGAACAGACCGCGGTACTCCGCCAGGCTACCTGCTTCATCTGTATTGTTATACGGACTAGACATCAGCGTTACCACACCGAAAGCACCAATCGTAGTCAATACATACGTGATGATATAGACGTTTACACTTTCAAAAGTCGCGAAACCTTGAACCTGTAAAAAGTCAGTATTACGTGCAGATACGATCGCAACCAGTACATAACCGAAGTGAGCAATTGAAGAGTATGCCAAGATACGTTTCAAGTTCACCTGTTTCACTGCAAGCAAGTTACCTACAATGATGGAAAGTACTGCAATCACGCTGATGATAGTTACGAAGCTATCTGACAGGATTAAGCCAGAAGACAATACATAACGTACGAACAGACCCAGCATTGCCACTTTAGACACAGTTGCAAGGAAAGTTGCAACTGGTGCTGGAGCACCTGCGTATACGTCTGGTGTCCATTTGTGGAATGGAGCCAGTGACAGTTTAAAGCCCACAGCGAATACGATCAGTGCCAGACCAATTACTACAGCAGGTTGACTGAATGCAGTTAACAGTTTGCCTGGTTCAGCGACAAAGCTTAGAGAACCTGTATATGCATAAACATATGCCATACCCATCAACAACATTGCAGATGCAGTTGCTGAAAGCACCAGATATTTCACACCTGCTTCAAGCGATTGAGAACGCTGATGTGTATACGCCAATAAGCCGTATACAGGGATCGACATGAGCTCAAGGCTAATGAAGAAAGATGCATAGTGAGAACTTGCCACCATCAGCATCGCACCGGCAACGGAGGTCAGCATCAGGATGTATAGTTCTTCACGATTATCTTTATAGGTTTCAATATAAGCATGTGACAAGGTACTGCACGCCAGTGCAGCCACAATAATCACAAACTGATACAGCATCGTAAACGGATCTACGAGGAACAGATTCATTACATTGGCAGGTGCAAATTGACCCGCTAACAGAACGAACAGAATGTACAACGCCGCCAGGTTTAGACCAATGACTGTCGTAGTCGCAACTAAGTTATGGTTACGCTTAATTGCAGTAAGCAACATCACGACGATCGCAGTCAATGACACGATCATCACAGGTGCTAGAGGCATAAGCTCAGAAAAAGACATTGTGAAGTTCATGGCTTATTGGATCTCCACATTTTCAGCTGAAACGGCAGCTTGCTGCACAGCATCAGCTGCTTCAGACACAGGAATGTAGCTATTCGCTAACCACGCCATGCTTGAGTTAGAAACGTCAAGGAAGCTTTGTGGGTATAGACCAAGCCATGCTAGACCAAATGCACAGATCAGCAAAATTACCACTTCACGTGCATTTAAATCTTTTAACGGATTTGTGTAGTGCTGTTTTTGCTCTTCGTTTGGAACACCAAACAACGCTTTATGGATCAGAATCAAACCGTACAGACCCGCAAATACCAGGCTGATTGCAGCGAGGATTGTGAATGCAGGGAATTTACCGAATGAACCCATCAGGATCAGGAACTCACCAATGAAGTTACCTAGACCTGGAATACCGACAAGCGCCGCGATGAAGAACATCAGGAAGAATGCAAGGTATGGGAACTGACCACGAATACCACCCATCAAACGCATATCACGTGTATGAACACGTTCGTACACCTGACCACACATAATGAACAGCGCTGCAGATGACAGACCGTGAGCCAGCATCATGATCATCAGACCTTGGAAGGTCAGGATGTTACCTGCATAAATTGCAAGTAAAACGAAGCCCATGTGTGAAATAGACGTATACGCCAATAAACGTTTCATATCGGTTTGCTGGAAAGCACACCAAGCACCGTAGAAGATACCGATTAAACCGAAAATGATCGCGATGTCTGCAAACTGTGCAGAAGCCGCCGGGAAGAATGGAATCACGAAACGGATCAGACCATAAGCAGCTGTCTTAATCAAGATACCTGCAAGGTCAACAGAACCCGCTGTTGGTGCTTGTGCATGCGCATCTGGTAACCAGCCGTGTAATGGGAAAACTGGAAGTTTTACCGCAAAACCGATAAATAGACAGATCATGAATGCATAAGCAACTGCTGGTGCTTGTGTATCCAGCATGTTCGCTACACCCATCAGGTAGTTGTAGTCGAAACGGATTTGACCAGTCATGGTGTAGCCTACAGTCACCAGACCAAGGATACCAATCAGCATGACTAAACCAGCTACCTGTGTGTAAATGAAGAACTTGGTTGCAGCATATACACGTGACTTGCCTTCTGCCCCTTTATGACCCCAAAGTGCGATCAGGAAGTAGATCGGCACCAGCATCATCTCCCAGAAGAAGAAGAACAGGAACAGGTCAATCGCCAGGAATACACCGATTACACCACCCAGAGACCATAAAAGGTTCAAGTGGAAGAAACCCACGTTTTTCTGAATCTCACCCCACGAACAGCCTACTGCCAGTACACCAAGGAGTGCAGTCAAGCCAACCATCAGTAAAGATAAACCATCCACCGCAAGGTGAATGTTAATGCCCAGGGTTTGAATCCAAGGTAATTTGAACTCGGCTGCCCACGTAGGAGCCGCACCGCCAAGTTCATAGTTATAAGTACCCGACTGCCAAAGGACGATGGTCAAGACCAGCGTTACTAACATACCAATCAGCGCGATATAACGCGGAAGGTGTTGGTCGAGTTTATCGACCAACCAGCAAATAAAACCTGCAATGAACGGAATGAGGATCAGAGCCGGCAAAATAATATTGTTTGGAGCTTCCATTTTATTTCCCCACTACCTGAATCACGAGCAAGATCATCAGTAGGACAACGACACCGAGCCCCATACTAGATGCATATTCACGCAGTGAACCTGTTTGACGTGAACTGGTAAAGCTATGACCACCTTTAACCAGTGCAGGCAGCACCAGCCAGAAGCCATCAATCGGATCACGGCCGAACAGTTTCGCGAAGAACAAATAAGGCTTCACAAAAACGATGTCATACAGCTTGTCGAAACCAAGTGCATTACGGCAGATGTTGGCAAGGCCCGCACCCAGAGAAGTTTTCGCAAAAGATTTCACAGCGTTGTAAGCAAAAGCAAACAGCACTACGCCAATTGCAAGACCTATCAGTGCAATACCTACTGCTGTGTATTCTGCAGTATGCATGCCATGTTCAAGCGCTTCCGGAATTTCAAATGCAGGAAGTTTAGCTGCATTTAAAATGCTTTCCACAGGTGCTTTTAATGCTGCACCAACGAAAGTTGAAAGTACTGCAAGAATTGCCAATGGACCCCAGTAAGTTACACCCTTGATTGCGTGGTAAGGTGTGTTTTCTTTACCGAAGAATACCACCCAGATCAGACGGAATGTATAGATCGAAGTCAGGAACGCACCGATTACACCCACCCAGTAAAGTGTGCTGTAAACCGCAATTGATTGGCCTTGTACCCATACCGCACCCAGGATTGCATCTTTTGAGAAGAAGCCCACAGTGATGAATGGAATTGCAGCCAATGCACCGCCACCAATGGCGAAACATGCAAACAGGAATTTGTTCTTGTAGAACAGACCGCCCATCTTGAAGATGTTTTGTTCGTGGTGGTAAGCCAGAATCACCGCACCAGAAGACAAGAATAATAATGCCTTGAAGAATGCGTGAGTCAGCATGTGGAACAGACCCGCCTGGTATGCTTCAGCACCTACAGCCATAAACATATAGCCCAACTGACTCATAGTTGAGTAAGCCAGAATACGTTTGATGTCTGTTTGTACCAATGCAGCAAAACCAGCTACCAGTAATGTCACCGCACCAGTAATTGAGATGAACATCATCACTTCAGGTGCAAGTTCAAATACTGTGAACAGACGGCAGCACAGGTAAACACCTGCTGTTACCATTGTTGCAGCGTGGATCAATGCAGAAACAGGAGTCGGACCTGCCATCGCATCTGCCAACCAGGTTTGCAGTGGAATCTGTGCAGATTTACCAGCAGCACCCAAGAACAGCATTAAAGCAGTCCAGATGGTCAATGATGAGCTTTGAGTCATCACAGCCGCAGCATTTTCTACGATGTACTGAGTATTTAGCGTACCGAATTGCTGGAACAGCAAGAACATGGCAATCAGCAGGAATACGTCACCAATACGGGTAACGGTAAATGCCTTGATCGCTGCCACACCGTTTGCAGGATTTTGGTAGTAATAACCAATCAGCAGATAAGAACACAGACCTACACCTTCCCAACCCAGGAATAACAACGCCAGGTTGTCACCCAGTACCAGCAATAACATGCTTGCAACGAACAGGTTGAAATAAGAGAAGAAACGTGCGAAGTCTTGTTCACCGCGCATGTACCATGATGCAAAGATATGGATCAGGAAACCAACGCCTGTCACCATGCCCAGCATCAACAGAGACAAACCGTCTAGGTGCAGGCTGATGCCCGGTGCAAAACCACCGACATTGAACCAGGTCCAAAGAGGTTGCACCACCGCGGTAGAACCATTGTTGACAAAGTCCATACCCGCAATGAGTGCGAACAATGCCGATAACCCCACAGCCCCTACACCAATAATGGCTGCAACTGTTTCAGGAAGCTTATGACGCCCTGCCGCTAAAAGGACGAAGCCAATGAGCGGGAATAAAATTGTTAGATATAAATAACTCATCCGCGCATCTCACTAGCAGCATCCACATCCAGATGATGGAAGCGATGATAGAACTGAAGGACGATCGCAAGACCGATACACGCCTCTGCCGCAGCAAGGGTCAGAATCAGAATAAACATGATTTGACCATCAGGCTGTGCCCATGCACTGCCCGCCAGGACGAATGCCAAAGCAGCAGCATTCATCATGATTTCAAGGCTCATTAAAATGAATAGCAGGTTGCGTCGCACCATTACACCGTAAAAACCCAGTGCAAAAAGAATGGATGCAACGATCAAACCATGCTCTAAAGGGATGTTGCCCATTATTGTTGTTCCTCTTCTGCACCTGGTTCACGTTTACCCAAATGGAATGCTGCAACAAGTGATGCAAGCAATAACATCGCGGCAACTTCTACCAACAATAAGTATTGCGTAAAGAGTGATTGACCTACCGCTTTAGGACCGACCATTTCTGTGCCCATGACCATTGAAGGCTGCACGTAATCTGATTTAAGTACCCAAACCAGGATCAGACCAATCAGGAAGCTCATCAATGCCGGATAAGCCCACGCTGATGAAGTCAACCATTTGCGTTCCTGAGCGACAGTCTGTTCGCCCAGGTTCAGCATCATTACCACGAACACGAATAACACCATGATCGCGCCAGCATAAACGATGACTTCAAGCGCACCCGCAAATGGTGCACCCACGATCAGGAACAGCCCTGCTACAGCAAGGAGTGAAACGATCAGGCTTAATAAAGCATGTACCGGGTTCGTGTTAGTCACCACACGAACCGTAGAGACGATGGCCACAAGGGCCATTAAATAAAATGGCCACATCATGGTAATAGACTCCGTACATCAACAGGCGCACTTTCACGCTGTGCCTGACCTTTGTCCTTACCAGCAACTGCCATACCGGTGACACGGTAGAAGTTATAGTCAGGATATTTACCAGGACCAGAAATCAGCAAGTGCTCTTTTTCGTAGACTAAGTCTTGACGAACATATTCGCCCAATTCGAAATCTGGTGTCATTTGAATCGCAGTCGTAGGACATGCTTCTTCACACATACCGCAGAAAATACAGCGAGAGAAGTTGATACGGAAAAATTCCGGATACCAACGACCATCTTCACGTTCTGCTTTTTGGAGTGAAATACAGCCTACCGGACATGCAACCGCACACAGGTTACATGCCACACAACGCTCTTCGCCATCTGGGTCACGCGTTAACACGATACGACCACGGAAACGTGGTGGCACGATTTCTTCGGCTGGCACTTCCGGATATAAAATGGTGTCACGTTTGCGCGTTGCATGGGTAAAGACCATGAACAACGTACGAACGATTGACCCGAATCCAGCTAGAAATTTAAACATTTTGTTCTCCCTGCTGTCTTAGGCCTGATTCAACAGAATCACAGCACCAGTCACCAAAAGGTTAACCAACGCCAATGGCAAGCAAATTTTCCAACCAAAGTTCATCACCTGGTCATAACGTGGACGCATTAAAGAACCACGCGCCAATACAAACATCATTACGAAGAATGCTGTTTTAATAATGAACCAGAATGCGGGTGGAAGGAAATCAAGACCAAATGGTGCTAACCAGCCACCGAAGAACAGGGTTACGATCAATGCAGAGATCAGTACTACGTTCACGTATTCCGCAACGAAGAACATACCCCATTTCATACCGCCATATTCTACGTGGTAACCTTCCGCCAGTTCCTGTTCCGCTTCTGGTTGGTCAAATGGGTGACGGTGAGTTACCGCAACACCTGCAACCACGAAGATTAGGAAGCCTAAGAACTGAGGAATGATAAACCAGACATCTTTCTGTGCTTCTACGATTTCACGCATGTTGAATGAACCGGCAATTGCCACTACACCCATCAGTGAAATACCCAGGAACACTTCATAAGAAATAGTTTGCGCTGCTGAACGTAGACCACCAAGCAATGCGTATTTGTTGTTAGAAGACCAACCACCAAATAGTACTGCATATACCGCAATACCTGCCATTGCCATGAAGAACAACAGACCGATACTCATGTCTGCAACACCTAGATAAGGTGACACAGGAATAACCATGAACGACAGCACCGCAGTTGCCATCGCAACTGCTGGAGCCATACGGAAAGTCAATTTATCGGCAAATTTTGGTGTCCAGTCTTCCTTGAACATGATTTTCAGCATGTCGGCAACAATCTGGAACATACCGCCCGGACCTACACGGTTCGGACCGTAACGGTCTTGCCACAAGCCGAGTAAACGACGTTCAATAAAAGACATCAACGCAGCGATCAGTACTACAACCAGTAAGATCACGATCGCTTGAAGTACTGAATAGGCGATTGGCCAGTTTTCAGCCCACAGCGGCGTTTGACGGATTAATTCTTGTTCCATGAATTACGCTCCTACCGCGACTGAAACAGGCTCTGCAAGAGATACCGTTGGTGCAAGACCAATTGGGTAGCCAATATAACCTGTTGGTAAGTATTCAATCACTTGTACAGGAAGAACAATTGAAGTCTCGCCTGCTTTCACAGTGATCTTCTGACCGTCTT
Organism: Acinetobacter sp. YH12043; assembly: GCF_013419915.1. NCBI lineage: Bacteria > Pseudomonadati > Pseudomonadota > Gammaproteobacteria > Moraxellales > Moraxellaceae > Acinetobacter > Acinetobacter sp. YH12043. Next base: position 64,346 of record NZ_VOZD01000016.1, on the reverse strand, counting down.
GCAGGTTCAAGCGTGTAGCATCCTGTTCGCCCACTGCAAATACTGCGTCAGGAATACGTGATTCCATTGCCGGAGTTTTGATCGTGAACTCACCAGATGCAAAAATGTGATGCATTGGTACCAGACGGAAGCTTTCAGCATTTACAAGCACAGGTGCTGGTGCAACGAAGCTACGCGCTGGACGTTTTGGTAAACGGTCGAATAAACGAACGCCTGAATCACCGCCTTTTAAGTGACCGCCCACTTCATCCTGGTATTTGTTCCAGGCTTGTGGTGAGTTCCAGCCTGCAGACCAGGCAAATGGAATCAGTGGAGATGGTGTTTCATTACCCACATAACCTTCCATAGAGAATGTTAATGCAGAATCGATATCGGTTGGCTGTTTCGGCTCGTGGACAGACAATGGCGCACGCATCGAAGTACGGCCTGAGTAACGACGTGGTTCACGTGCCACTTTCAGACCATGTACACGGAAGCCCGCATCAGGTGCAACATCCAGAATGCCTTCCAGCGCTGGAATGTTTTTTGCCACTGACTCGATCACGTCATCCAGCAAAGTCCAAGAAATCGCTTTGCCTTGTACGCCTGTTTCCAGTGCGTGTAACCAGCGCCAAGATTCTTTGATTGCCAGTTCCGGGTTGTAGTAGTTAGGGTCATACACTTGATAGAAACGTTGTGCACGGCCTTCTTGAGAAACGACAGTACCATCACCTTCAGCAAATGAGGCAGCAGACAATACGATGTTCGCTTTCTTCACAGTCGCAGTTTCAGAGTGATCCAATACGATCACCTGTTTGCCTGCAAGCGCAGCATCAACCTGAGCCGCTGGTAAACGACGGTAAAGATCGTTTTCTACAATTAGGACAGTGTCATAGTCTTGTGCAAATGCTTGCTCAAGGCTTTGACCACCGAAGATTGCCAGCCCCATTGAGTTCACTTCAGGAACAGTCAAGGTCAAGCCCGCATTACCCAGGTTTTGTGCTACTTGTGCAGCAGCTTCCATGATGGTTGCGTCTTGTAGACTTGTACCAGAGATGATCAGTGGTTTCTTGGCAGCTTTCAGCGTATCTGCAATGGTTTGTGCAAATGCTTTCGCATCGTCATCAAGACCAGTGATGACTTCACCTTTCACACCCGCAGCAATCGCGAAGCCTAAACGTGCGATGTCATTTGGAGAAGCAACCACTTCACCTTCCGCAACGTCAGACAAACGTGTTTGTGTTGCAGCCAGAATGTAAATCGGAGATTTCGCATCTTGGGCAATACGTTGTACAGGTTCAGCCAGCCATTCTTGGGTACGGCGCTCTGCAGCCATTTCCTTGCCTTTATTTTTCGCAGCTTGGCGAACAGATAAAGCCATACGTGGCGCAGTTTGAGTCAGATCTTCACCCAGAATGAGTACCGCATCATAGCTTTCGATTTCACGCATGTTCGGGTTATAAACACCTTCGGTTTGCATGATCGATGCAGCCAGCTCAACCAAATTTTGCTCTTTTTGAGCCATACCGGTTGAGTAATTGTCTTGACCAACTAACTCACGTAGTGCGAAGTTAGCTTCAAGCGATGCACGTGGTGAACCGATCCCCAGTACTTTTTTGCCTTGGATTTTCGCAATTACGGTATCCAATGCTGTATCAACAGAAACAGTTTCTACATTCGTGCCAGTACGGAACTGTGGCTGACGCGGACGGTCTTTACGGTTTACATAACCGGTACCGAAACGGCCTTTATCGCACAGGAAGTATTGGTTAACTTCACCGTTGAAACGGTTTTCAACGCGACGAAGCTCACCATAACGCTCACCTGGAGAGATGTTACAACCTGAAGAACAGCCATGACATACGCTTGGTGCGTACTGCATGTCCCATTTACGGTTATAGCGTTCTGAGTGAGTCTTATCGGTGAATACACCAGTCGGACAAACTTCAGTCAGGTTACCTGAGAATTCAGATTCCAAAGTACCTGATTCCGGACGACCGAAATAAACGCGAGAAGCGTTTGCATATACGCCGAAATCCGTACCGCCCGCATAGTCTTTGTAATAACGAACACAACGGTAACATGCGATACAACGGTTCATCTCGTGCGCAATGAACGAACCAAGTTCTTGGTTGTAATGCGTACGCTTGGTGAACCGGTAACGACGACGGTCATGTTGTGTCATCACGGTCATATCTTGCAGGTGACAGTGGCCACCCTCTTCACAGACTGGACAGTCGTGCGGGTGATTGGTCATCAAGAATTCAACAACAGAAGCACGGAAATCTTTTGCTTCTTTGTCTTCAATCGAGATGTAGGTATTGTCAGCAGCCGGTGTCATACATGACATGACCAAACGACCACGCGTATCTTCTGGATTCGCGTATTGAGTCACAGCACATTGACGGCAAGAACCGACAGAACCTAAGGATGGATGCCAACAAAAGTATGGGATGTCGATGCCAAGACTCAAACATGCTTGCAGCAAGTTTTCCGAGCCGTTGACTTCATACGATTTTCCATCGACATGAATTGTAGCCATAGTCGAATTCCTTAAGCTTGTTCTACGTTGCGGGTTTGAGCGGCAGCATTTACGACTTTCGCTTCAAATTCGCCACGGAAATGTTTGAGTGCGCCCATTAACGGTTCCATAGCACCTGGTGCGTGAGCACAGAAAGTTTTACCAATCCAAAGCTTACGAGTCAGTTCTTGTAAGTGATCGATATCTTCTTTCTTGCCAGTACCATCTTCAAGTGCTTTAAGCGCTTTCACCGCCCAAGGTAAGCCATCACGGCAAGGTGTACACCATCCACATGATTCACGCGCAAAGAATTCTTCGAGGTTACGAGTCGCTGAAACCATACATTGGGTTTCATCAACCACCATCAATAGACAGGTACCTAAACGTGAACCTGCTTTCATGATGCTTTCCGCATCCATCGGAAGATCGATATGCTCAGCAGCCAGGAAGTCAGTTGATGCACCACCGGGTAACCATGCTTTCAGCTTCAAGCCGTCACGCATACCACCAGCATGTTCTTCAATCACTTCACGTGCAGTGGTACCGAATGGTAGTTCCCATAGACCCGGGAATTTCACCTTACCTGAAGCACCATAAATTTTTGTGCCAGGATCTTTCGATTTACCTGCAGACAGACCGATGTACCATTCTGGACCACGCAACATGATTGCTGGCAAGTTGTTGTAGGTCTCTACGTTGTTCACGATTGTAGGACGACCCCAAGCACCTGCAACCTGCGGGAATGGCGGTTTGGTACGCGGGTTTGCACGGCGACCTTCAAGCGAGTTAATCAATGCAGTTTCTTCACCACAGATATAACGACCCGCACCGGTATGCACGTGTAACTCGAAGCTCCAGCCAGAATCCAGGATGTTTTCACCCAGGTAACCTTTGGCACGAACCTGCTCAAGTGCTTCGTTCAGGTACTTCGCCGCTTCGATGTATTCACCACGGATGAAGATATAACCTTGAGTTGCTTCAAGGGTATAAGCTGCAATCAGCATACCTTCGATCAGCTGGTGAGGAAGATCTTCCATCAACAGGCGATCTTTGAAAGTACCTGGTTCCATCTCATCGGCATTACAAATCAGGTAACGTGGACCTGAATTGTCATTTGGCGCCATCAGCGACCATTTGATCCCTGCCGGGAAGCCTGCACCACCACGACCTTTTACGGTTGCAGCTTTTACCACTTCCAGCACTTCTTTCGGTGTCATAGACAGGGCTTTTTTAAAGCCTGCATAGCCTTCAAGCGCTTCGTAGTCATCAACGTGACGGACATTCGCCTGTTTGCTTAGACGCCAAGTCAGTGGATGCGTTTCCGGGTTACCGTCGCCATAAATTGGTTTTGGTTCGGTATTCATACATACTTCTCCAATAACTGTTTAATTGATGTTACTTCCACGAGACCGTGAGTGTCTTCATCAATCATGAGGGTTGGACCTTTGTCACAGTTACCTAGGCAGCAAATTGGAAGCAAGGTAAAACGGCCATCCGCTGTGGTTTGGCCGAACTGGATACCCAATTCACGCTGGAATGCTTCTGCTAAAGTCTCCGCACCCATCAAGAAACATGCAATTGAGTCACACAGTAAAATTACGTGACGACCCACTGGCTGACGGTAAATACGGTTATAGAACGTTGCAACCCCTTCCAAATCGGCAAGGCTCATGCTGAGCATTTGCGCGATGGCATTCATTTGAGCATCGTCTACCCAGCCATTACGGCGTTGTACACACTTCAGCGCATCAAGACACGCTGCACGTGGGTAAGGGTAATGCCCAATGTGATGTTCAATTTCGTGGATTTCTTCCGAAGTTAAAATCCCTTCAACATTCACACGTGGCTTTTTATCAGTCAAAATCATCATAATGCGTTTACCCCTTAGCGATCCACGTCAGCCATTACGACGTCGATTGTCGCTAAATAAATGATTAAGTCAGATACAAGACTGCCGTTAATCACAGAAGGCATTTGCTGTAAATGCGTGAAAGTTGGTGTACGAATACGGGTACGGTAACTCATGGTTGACTTGTCTGAAGTCAGATAATAAGTCGACGCACCTTTCACCACTTCTGCCATCACAGATGATTCACCTGCAGGCATTACAGGACCCCAAGAAACGCTCAAGAAGTGCGTAATCAAGGTTTCAATATCTTGTAATGTTTTGTCTTTTGGTGGTGGAACAGCCAGCGGATGGTCCGCTTTGTACGCACCAGATGGCATATTCTCTAGACACTGCTTAATGATTTTCAGTGACTGTTCGATTTCACGGAAGTGAACAATCACACGAGCATATGCATCGCCTTCGTACTCAACCGGTACTTCGAAGTCGTAATTTTCATAACCACTGTATGGACGGTATTTACGCACGTCAAAGTCGATACCTGTCGCACGCAGACCAGTACCTGTTACACCCCATGCCAATGCAGATTTCGCATCGTACTGAGCCACATTACGGGTACGACCCACAAATACAGAGTTTTTCAGTGCTGCAGTATAGTATTCGTTCAAACGCTTAGGCATCCAGTCGAGCAAGTCTCGAACCAGTTTTTCCCAACCGTTTGGCAAGTCATGTGCAGTACCACCGATACGGAACCATGCTGGATGCATACGGTAACCAGTAATCGCTTCCACAATGTCATACACTTTCTGACGGTCAGCGAACATATAGAATACAGGGGTCATACCGCCGGCATCCTGAATCGCAGTACCGATGTATAGCAAGTGGTTATTGATACGGAACAATTCCGACATCATGACACGGATACATTGTGCGCGGTCTGGCACAGTAATGCCTGCCAATTGTTCCACACCCATCACATACGGCATGTTTTGAGCACAACCACCCAAATAGTCCACACGGTCAGTATACGGAATGAATGAATGCCAAGTTTGACGTTCAGCCATCTTTTCCACACCACGGTGGTGATAGCCGATATCTGGCACACAGTCTTTCACTTCTTCACCATCCAACTGCAAAATTACACGGAACGCACCGTGCGCAGACGGGTGGTTAGGACCCAAATTCAGGAACATGAAATCTTCATCTGCATTACCGCGCTTCAGACCCCAGTCTTCTGGCACGAAACGTAGATGTTCCTGTTCAAAGTCCTGCTTGGCTTTGTCTTGAATATACGGAGTATATTCAGTCGCACGTGCAGAATATTCTTTACGTAGCGGATGACCTTCCCAGTAGGTTGGCAACAAGATACGACGGAGCATTGGATGCCCTTCGAAATTGATGCCGAACATGTCATAAGCTTCACGCTCATACCAGTTCGCATTTGGCCAGATATTCGTTGCGGTCGGAATATTCAGATCGCTGTCGCTTAATGCAACTTTAATACGAATGTCACAGTTACGCTCTAAAGATAATAAATGATAGAACACTGTGAATTCTGACGCAGGCAAACCGTCACGGTGCGTACGTAAACGCTCATCTACTGCAGACAAGTCGAATAGCATCACGTATGGACGTGGCACGGTACGCAAGAACATCAATACTTCTTGTACACGTGCGCGCTCAACCCAAACTGTCGGGAAATCCTCGAAAGTTGTTTGCACAAAGAAGTTCTCACCAAACTTGGTTTTGAGCTCTTCAATGATGGCAAATGCTGGGCGTGAATCAACTGCTGTTGATTCTGGCATAGCAATGTCAGTTTCAGCCATTGGCTTGGCTTCCTATTTAATACAAATTCAGTCAACCTAAACGACAACTACACCCATAGCGGGTGCACAACAAAAAACCGGTCGTTTAAATTATTTAATTTCATCCATAGAGCGTAAGTTCTTCACAGCCACACGCTGGTCTTTCTTACGGTCACGTTCCGGCATCATCTTTGGCTTATAAACTGGCTTAAGATCATCACCGATTACCGCAGACAGCGGACGACGCTCTAATTGAATTTGGTCTTGTAACAGCATTAATGCCTGGATCAATGCTTCAGGACGTGGTGGGCAGCCCGGAACGTATACATCTACCGGAATAATCTTGTCCACACCTTGTACGACTGAATAAATATCGTACATACCACCTGAGTTTGCACATGCACCCATTGAAATCACCCATTTCGGTTCAAGCATCTGTTCATACAGACGTTGAATTACCGGAGCCATTTTCACGAAGCATGTACCTGCTACAATCATCAAGTCTGCCTGACGCGGTGAAGCACGGATAACTTCGGCACCAAAACGTGACAAGTCATGTACACCGGTCAAAGTCGTTGCATATTCAACGTAGCAGCAAGATGTACCAAAGTTAAATGGCCAAACTGAGTTCTTACGACCCCAGTTCACTGCTGTGTGCATTACATCCTCTAGGCGAGTCATGAACACATTTTTATTCACTTCTTCTTCTAGAAGCGGATCTTCTACAACGATACGCTCTTGAAGTGGATATTCATCAGCATTCGGATTCGCACGGGTTAATGTATATTTCATCCCGAGTTACTCCTTATCAGAGGGTTGAACTTGTGATTTTTTCACAAGACCAGATGATTGAGCTGGGATTTGACCAGTTGGATCCATAACCAATTCTTCAACTGAGTTGAAGCGCGTAATTTCTGCAAGATCCATATTTGGCGAACCAATTTTAGCTTTGTATCCTGCTGCTTTACGTCTGTCTGAAGGTGCCCAGTTCAGTGCGCCTGTCGATAATTCGTAAACCAAACCAACAAGTAAAACCAAAATAAAGATAGCTGCAGTTGCAAAACCAATCCAACCTACTTCACGAACAGAAGATGCCCATGCATACAGGTAAAGTGCTTCGAGGTCGAAGACTACAAAGAAAATTGCAACTAAATAGAATTTCGCAGACAAGCGGATACGAGCTCCACCTGCGCTGACTACGCCTGACTCAAACTGCTCCTGCTTGGCACGGCCCCATGATTTACCCCCGAGGAGTAATGGGACAGTGAGCATAAAGACGCATAAAAATGTAACGCCGATCACGAAGGCAATAATTGCCCATTCGTATGGAGTAATGGCACTCATGCGGGGATAACTCCTGGCAGGCCGATTTATTAACAAAGAATGTATGTATTGGCCTTCAAATACACCAAACACAAAATTAATCCCGCCAATTGTACCTGATTTTGGATTTCACTTGCTAGTTTATAAGCCTTAGTCTTTTGGATGATTTTTTAGACATTCCTAATTTTATTCTGGCTTTAAGCTCATAGAATCTCAACCGATCGTTTTTTTAAATTAAAGTTTAAATTTCCATTATTTTTTTCTAAACCCAGATAGACTTTTAAAGCTATGCTTAATTAAGCCTCACTCCTTTTACAGTGGCTGGCTACCCACCCAATGAAACGAAACTTATAAAGAATCAATTAAAAACATTTCACCTTTGCATAATGCCTCGAAAAAATCAGTGTGTTTTTAAAAGATGTTTAACATGAATGTTGTCATTCAATTAGAAGCCTGCCTTTTCTACCCGCTCTCGGTAAACCTAAAAAGAGCAATTGTGTATTTTTGCAACACGTCCAACAGTTTGATTCAGATTATGATATTTCTATTTTTAAACACACTATGACATTTATAAAGTAACAATAAGGAGTCCATGCATGTCTCTACGATTTACCCATAAACCTGATTATTTTTTCTTTGCTCAATTATTGATGCGACATGTAGAAAGCTACATCCAAAAACATCAGGATGCCAGCAATGCAATCTTTGACTTAGGGGATATTCATAAACTTTTCCAGACAGACTATGCCTCTTCCAGCATTAACCTGGACGGTATTATGAATATTGCCGATGAGTACAAGCTTGAAACCTTATCTGGTGACCAGAAGCTAATCCAAAGCTATCAGGTAGATGTTAAAAATAACAAGCTACTGATCAACTTCAATTCTGATGCCTTAAACAGCCTGAAAGAAGGCAAGCCACTGATTGAACCGGATGCTACCATCCATGAATAATCCCCTTTAAATAGCCATAAAAAAACGATACCTATGTATCGTTTTTTTCTCACCTAAACTCTTATTCTGACTGATCTGACACTTCAGCTTTTTCCAGCTTTTCGATCGGTTTTTGCTTGATTTTTTTACCGTAACGGCTGGCTGGCCAAATCATGATAAAGCGTGCACCACCCAGTGTCGGACTTTGATCGACCTGAATCTCTCCACCAAACCAGTAAGCAATCCGGCTGACAATAGACAAGCCCAAACCATACCCCCCTGAAGCACGGGTACGACTATCATCCAGTCGGGCAAAAGCTTCAAAGATACGGGCGCGGTCAGCTTCCGGAATCCCCGGACCATCATCTTCTACACAGATATATGCCATGCCCTTAGCATCTAGTCCACCGCTGATCAGGATTTTCTGCTCACAGTAGCGTACTGCATTACCCACCAGATTTTGCACCACACGATGCAGGTAACGTCGTTCAGCTTCTACAGTTACAGGTACTGGCATTGGCAGCACTTCGACTACTTTGCCAGTTTTTAAAGCATCTGTTTCGACGGCGACTTGATCCAGCACTTCAAACAGATCAATATCTTCAAATTCAATTGAAGGCATGCCCTGTTCCAGTTTGGCATAGGTCATGATTTCATCGATCAAGGTATTTAAGGCCTCAATATCCTTATCAATCTGCTCAACCTGCTGCAAGCGATAATCATAGTCGTCTTCATCTGCCATCATTTCCACAGCAAAACGGATACGGGCAACCGGTGTACGCAGCTCATGCGATACAGCACGCATCAATTCACGCTGCGCTTCAATCAGGCGCTGAATATGGTCCGACATATTGTTATAGCTGGAAGCCAGCGTCGCCATCTCATCACTACCCTCTACTGGAAGACGCAATGACATGTTCCCGGTTTTCATCTTATTCAGGGCATAGCTCACTTCTCGCAGTTTACGCTGCATTGGCACCAGCAGACCATAAATCCCCAGACTTAAGACAAACAGGCTCAGTAAGGTAATCCCGGCAGCCAACTGGAATGGCATCCAGTTAAATAACGGCACTGGCCCCATCACCAGCACTTCAGACGTAGAGCTAGGAATAGGAGAAATGATCGAAATTGTAGTGCCGCGAATTGAGGCACTATCACGATATAAAATAATGCTGTGATCCAGACGCAAACGTCCGATCTGCTCGGAATCTAGTGGCAGGCTCTGGACATTTTCGATCGAGATTGGATAAGAGAAATAGTCCTGAATTCGCTTCAGGTATTCTTTTTCCTGACCTGGGTAGTACACCAGATAGTCCAGAATAAAGACCGGTAAAGCCTTCATCTGACGTTCAGTAATATTATCCGCCTTAATATAAAGATAATGACTTGGATCATCGCGTAGCCCAATGACAATATAAGCTACCCCAGTTTTAGCATCCCAACGCACGACTGCCTTACGGTCAGCCAGACGTCGACCTTCCGCTCGGGTAATATCCACTTTACTGGCTTCGACATAGTAGATCGGCAATTCCAACAGATCAGACGCATCTGAAACCCAATCCATCTTTTGCTGCAGATTAGGCTGTCTCGCAACCCCCTCACTGATGATATATGCCATACCATTAGTCAGGGATTCACGATACTCTTGCGCACGCTGGTAGTTGATGATCTGTACCAGCAGATAGCTGAATACTGCCACCAGGACCACAAGCATGACCAGGCCTGCGTATATCCGCAAAAATATACTGTGTTTAAACACCTATTAATTATCCTGTTTATTCAGGCGGCTAAAGGCACCGATTAGATACCGTTAGTTTCTTTGACGAATAGATAACCTTTACTACGTACTGTTTTAATACGTTTTGGATTTTCAGGATCGTCACCAATTTTTGGACGAATGCGCGAGATACGCACATCAATTGAACGGTCTTGACCGTCATATTCGATGCCGCGTAAACGCTCAAAGATATCTTCACGTGACAGGATGCGGCCCGCATTTGAAGCCAGCAGCCACAACAGGTCATATTCTGCACTGGTAAAGTCAACCAGCTCACCATTTAAGGTCACTGAACGACCACCATTGTCGATCACCAGGTCATCAAACTCGATGCGCTGAGCCACTTCATCCTCAGGCACTTTGTCAGTACGGCGTAATAAAGCACGAATACGAGCCAGCAGGACACGCGGCTGAACCGGTTTAGCGACATAGTCGTCTGCACCCATTTCCAGACCCAACACCTGATCCATATCTTCAGTACGTGCAGTTAGCATTAAAATCGGTTGATGATAATGTGGACGAACTTCACGACAGATGGTCAAACCATCAGCACCTGGCAACATGACATCTAGAACCACCATGTCTGGTTGCTCAGCAATAATACGACGAATAGCACGGTTACCATCCGGCTCTACCCCAACCTCAAGACCATTACGAATGAGGTATTCTTGTGTTAAACGAGCAAGACGCTCATCATCTTCAACAATTAGAATTTTAGGTAACTTTTCTTCTTGGCTCATGTGTTGCCCCTTTATTTGATGGACGTATGCTACGGACGTATCCTTTTGAAATCCAATAGATACGTTTTTAATATGCTTGCAATATACACACGTTTACATTGTAAACAAGATAGCGTTCACCAAACCAATACATCAAAGTAGCATTTTGTAATATTTTATCGTGCACATTTCACTCGAATGTGCATTTAACTACCGTTTGTCGGCTTATTTGCATCGATCAAAGCTTAATCTGAACAAAATATGACTTATTGATTCAGGCCTTTTTAGTTATCCACAATGTTATCTATAAGCACTTTTTGCCAGCTTTGATATGCTATGCCTTGCCGGATAAGGCTTATGCAAGAATCAATAAAAATTGGGATCTTTTTGCAAAAGATTAAGATAAAACTTCAGAAAAATATTTAGCAAAATGTCAATATTGATCTACCCTAAATTTTCCCGTATCTTGTGTTCAATTAATTTTATAACCACTAGGTCTTGTGTTTATTCCTCGAACACTGTGGCACGATTTTTGCCCAGTTCAAACGGTCCATAAACATAAAAATAGATGACAATGGAGCTATGCTAACATGAGCGTAATCACGTCCACTCCGGGTCAACTTCAGGTGATTAAACGCACCGGTGATGTTGCCGCTTTTGATGCAGAAAAAATTTCTGTTGCAATTGGAAAAGCATTTTTGGCAGTAGAAGGCCAGCAAAGTGCAGATTCGAGCCGTATACACGACCGTATCGAACAATTAACGGAAATGGTTCTGAATACATTCAAACGCCGTTTACCATCGGGTGGCACGATCCATATCGAAGAAATTCAGGATCAGGTTGAACTTGCGCTGATGCGTACTGGCGAACAGAAAGTTGCACGTGCCTATGTCATCTACCGTGAACAACGTTCTGAAGCGCGCAAACAGTTAGGTGCCAACCATCATCCTACACTGCAAGTCACTGATGCAGAAGGCAAGTTAAAGCCGCTTGATTTAAGCGAATTGACTGCGACTGTGACTCGCGCTGCCGAAGGCCTTGAAGGGATCGATGTACAGGCGATTGTCGATGAGACCGTAAAAAACCTTTATAACGGTGTAAAAGAGTCTGACATCTCTACCACAATGATGATGGCAACTCGTACCCGTATTGAGCAAGAACCTAACTATACTTATGTGACTGCACGTCTGTTGCGTGATGACCTGGTGGCTACCGGTTTAGAGTTCTTGGGTCTATCCACTGATACTAATGAAGGTGATGCACTTGAAACTTTCCTGAAAAAAGGGATTGAGTTAGAGCTTCTTTCACCTGAATTGTTAAACTTTGACCTGGCTAAGCTGGCTGCAGCGATTCAACCAGAACGTTCAAACCAGTTCACTTACCTAGGTCTGCAAACCCTATTTGACCGTTACTTTATCCACTCAGATGGCGTGCGTTTCGAATTGCCGCAATTGTTCTTCATGCGTGTGTCTATGGGTCTTGCCCTGAACGAAGATAACCGTGAAGACCGTGCAATCGAGTTCTATAACTTATTGTCTAGCTTCGACTACATGGCGTCTACGCCTACCCTTTTCAACTCAGGTACGCTACGTCCACAGTTATCTAGCTGCTACTTAACTACAATTGATGATGATCTGTTTGACATCTATGGCGCGATGCGTGATAACGCAATGCTGTCTAAATGGGCAGGCGGTTTAGGTAATGACTGGACTCCAGTTCGTGCCCTGAACTCTTACATTAAAGGTACAAACGGTAAGTCTCAAGGTGTGGTGCCATTCCTTAAAGTTGCCAACGATACTGCTGTTGCCGTAAATCAGGGTGGTAAACGTAAAGGTGCGGTATGTGCATACCTGGAAACCTGGCATCTGGATATCGAAGAATTCCTTGAGCTGCGTAAGAATACGGGTGATGACCGTCGTCGTACTCACGACATGAACACTGCGAACTGGGTTCCTGACCTGTTCATGCAACGTGTATTCGAAGATGCTGAATGGACACTGTTCACACCTTCTGAAACGCCTGATCTTCATGATCTGACTGGTGCAGAATTCGCTGAGCGTTATGCTTACTACGAAAGCATTGCCAAAGAAACAAACATGTTGCACAAGAAAATCCGTGCAAAAGATTTGTGGCGCAAAATGCTGTCTATGCTGTTCGAAACAGGCCACCCATGGATCACGTTCAAAGACGTATGTAACCTGCGTTCACCACAACAACACGTAGGTGTGGTTCACTCTTCTAACCTGTGTACAGAAATCACCCTGAACACCAGCAAAGAAGAAATCGCAGTATGTAATTTAGGTTCGATCAACCTGGTACAACACGTTCAAGGCGGCAAGCTGGATCGTGAAAAACTAGCTCGTACAGTAAAAACTGCGGTTCGTATGCTCGATAACGTGATCGACATCAACTACTATGCAGTTCCACAAGCACGTAACTCGAACCTGAAACACCGTCCAGTCGGTATGGGTATCATGGGCTTCCAGGATGCGCTTTACGAAATGGGTATGGCTTACGGTTCTGACGCTGCGGTTGAGTTTGCTGATGAATCAATGGAAGTGATTTCTTACTACGCAATTTCAACTTCAAGTGACCTTGCTGTTGAACGCGGTACGTATGAAACATTCAAAGGCTCATTGTGGGATCAAGGTATTCTGCCAATCGACTCACTTGACCTGGTTGCGAAAACTCGTCCAGAACGCATGTTTGAAGTAGACCGCACACAACGTCTGGACTGGGACACTTTACGTGCCAAAGTTCAAAAAGACGGTATGCGTAATTCGAATGTGATGGCGATTGCTCCGACTGCAACTATTTCGAACATTTGTGGCGTGTCTCAGTCAATCGAGCCTACATTCCAGAACCTGTATGTGAAATCTAACCTGTCTGGTGAATTCACAGTGATCAACCCATACCTGGTACGTGCGTTGAAAGAACGTGGTCTTTGGGATGCAGTGATGGTCAATGACCTGAAACACTTTGAAGGTTCAGTACAAAAGATTTCTCGTATTCCTGAAGAATTGAAAGCGATCTTTGCGACTGCGTTTGAAGTTGAGCCACGCTGGATCGTAGATGCTGCTTCTCGTCGTCAAAAATGGATCGACCAAGCACAATCTCTGAACCTGTACATCGCTGGTGCAAACGGTAAGAAACTGGACATCACTTACAAGATGGCTTGGTTACGTGGTCTGAAAACCACTTACTACCTACGTGCATTAGGTGCAACTTCTGCTGAAAAATCAACTATTAATACTGGTGCATTGAATGCAGTTAAACCTGCAACTGTTGCGGCTCCTGTAGTTGCAGCGCCAGTGGTTGAAGAGAAAAAACCTGAAGCGCCTGTAGAGGAAGAAGGTTTCACTCAAGCAGCGCCAGTGCCACAAGCATGTTCAATTGATAATCCTGATTGTGAGGCTTGTCAGTAATCTGACGGGTTTCAAAGAATCCCCCTAAATCCCCCTTTTACAAAGGGGGACTTCCAAAAATCCAAATAGGTTGATGGAAGCCCCTCCTGAGCTAACTTTCAAGCACTGCTTTGAAAATAAAGCGCAAGAAGGAGGGGTTTGGGGAGGATTTAAAATAAATTAGAAAAATTAAAGGAAACCTCAATGCCCCATATGACTCACAATTACATGTTAGGACTTGTAGCATTGATCCTTTCCTTTGCCGTTACCTTCTACGCACCGATTGCTTATTTCTGGTTTAAAGTTCGCCAGCAACAGCGTAAACAAAATAAGTAGTGGGGATTTATCTCTGAACAAATTCAGAGCATTCATCGACAAAACTTAATTTTGTTTACACAAATTGAGCGTATAGTAAGACATCTCAGCACTGCTGGATGTCTAATAAAAGATATAAAGCAACTAGAGAGAATTGATATGTCTATCCTAAGTTGGGACGATTTCGAAGATGATTCGCAAAAACCGGCTGCACCTGAACAGCAGCCTACGCCCGTCGAGCCGAAAAAAACGGCTAATCCGCAGATGGTATCTGATGCAAGCAACACATCGTCGAATGTGGCAGCTGCACAACCCGCTGCAGCCCCTCGAAGCGCAGGATCAAATTCAACCGATTCACTGGCAAGAGCATCTGCTTCCCTAGACCAGCTGGACGTTGCGCCTGGTCTTGAAGAACTTGAGATGGGTGCACAGCGTGTACAAGTTGATGATAAACGTATGATCAACTGCCGTGCTGACTTGAACCAGTTAGTGCCATTCAAATACGAATGGGCTTGGCAGAAATATCTGGATGGTTGTGCGAACCACTGGATGCCTCAAGAAATCAACATGAACCACGACATCGCGTTGTGGAAGTCTGAAAATGGCTTGACCGAAGATGAACGTACCATCGTGATGCGTTCACTGGGCTTCTTCTCTACAGCAGATTCACTGGTTGCAAACAACCTGGTATTGGCGATCTACCGTCACATCACCAACCCTGAATGCCGTCAGTACATCCTGCGTCAGTCATTTGAAGAAGCGATTCATACGCATGCTTACCAGTACTGTATCGAGTCTTTAGGTATGGACGAAGGTGAAGTCTTCAACATGTACCGCGAAGTCCCATCAGTTGCACGTAAAGCGGCTTGGGGCTTGAAATATACACAATCTCTAAGTGATCCTACTTTCAAAACCGGTACACCAGAAAACGACCAGATCTTGCTTCGCAACCTGATCGCATTCTACTGTGTACTTGAAGGTATCTTCTTCTACTGCGGTTTCACCCAAATTCTGTCTATGGGTCGTCGTAACAAGATGAATGGTGTTGCTGAGCAATTCCAGTACATCCTGCGTGATGAATCTATGCACCTGAACTTCGGTATTGATATGATCAACCAGATCAAGATCGAGAACCCACATCTGTGGACTGCTGAATTCCAGCAAGAAGTGATTCAGATGATCCTTGAAGGCACCATGCTTGAAATCGAATATGCACGTGACACGATGCCACGCGGTGTATTGGGCATGAATGCCGGTATGATGGAAGAATACCTGAAATTTATCTGTAACCGTCGCTTGAGCCAGTTAGGCTTGCCTGAACAGTTTACTGGTGTGAACAATCCATTCCAGTGGATGTCAGAAATGATGGATCTACGTAAAGAGAAGAACTTCTTCGAAACTCGCGTAACAGATTATCAAACTGGTGGCGCGTTAAGCTGGTAAGAAATATCACATAATATATAAAGTATTATGATCAAAAAAACCGCCTAAAATGGCGGTTTTTTTATTGGATGAATGCTTAACTTATTTCATCTTTTCAACGATTTGTTCAGCTTTTTTCAGATGTGTCGCTACCGCAGTACGGGTGTGCGTCAACATGCTTTTTAATTCCGCATTTTTCGCATTTGGAATCAATTGTGTATCCAAAGTGTTCAGGGCTTTACGATGTACTTCAACCTGACTCATCATATAGTCTTTATCGGCTGCAGATGGCTTGCTCAGGTCAGTAACAATCTTGTCACTATCGCTTTGCAATGCCGTACTGAGACTGCTTGCTTGAGGAGTTAATTTTAAACGGTCTGCCAGAGCCTGGCCTTTTTTCTCGTTCGCTGTATGTTCGCTAATCATCATTTGCGCATACTTACGTGCGTCATCTGTTTTAAGCTTAGGCAAGGCTGTTTTTGCCTGTTTGATTTCACCGTTATTGACCGTACTTACAACCTTAATCACTTGGCTCTCAGTTAAATTCATTCGGCTGTCATTTGATGCTTTAGAATTTGCTTGAGCAGCAGTTGAAGATTGCTGATTCATTGCCATCGTTTGACCAGCAGTGAATAGCAATACACCACTCATCGCAACGCAGTTAATCATCTTCTTCATTGGAATAGCTTTCATCATGACACCCTTTAATGTTTTATTAATTAAAATTGCCTTTATAAAATAGGTGAATTCACTTAAAAACAGTGTAATGTTTAAGTTGTTTTATGAGATCAATATATAAGCATTTATTAACTTAAGCAAAGTCTGTTGGGGATTAGTTTCTTATTCAAACTCTACGTAAAAATTCGCAATATATTTATATTGAATAAAATACTAAAATTAATTAAGTTATTGATTTAAATTATATTTTATAAATTTCAGTATATTTTTAGCCTTATTAAACTTATCTTGGTTTTGCTCCATTAAATCATTTCTTATTATTCAACAAATTAAGAAAATCTAAATTTAACTAAATTATTCGTTACCGGCTAAATCAACTTCTTATTAATCAGAACTTCTAGCTTTAGATAGTGAAAATTTATTACCTAAATATTTTTATAAAAGCTTGATCTCAAAATAAATTTCCTATGCTACTATCGGCCATATATGAATAATATTTATACAAATCCATAATAGCCAGAAGATAAATAGAGAGGGCTTATGAAAGGTTCCATCCTGGATTTTTCTATTCAAGATAATACGGGTTTTATCACAGGGGATGATAACAACCGCTACAGTTTTAGCGGTGCAGACTGGCGTGGACAACGCCCTCCTTCACGCGGTGACCGGGTTGATTTTATTGTTAACTCAACCGGTCAGGCAGCAGATATTTATCTGGCTTTGGGAAACTCGATTCATCTGGGAGAAAGCATTAGCAATCAGATTAATAAATATTCCAATCTGGATCAGGCTGAAGAGAATTACAGCAGTATCGATTGGTTCGTAAAATGTCTAACCAATTATGCAAACTTTTCAGGTCGTGCACGCCGTAAAGAATTTTGGTTCTTTATGCTGTTTTGTGTAATTTTAAGCATTATTAGTGAAGCCATTGATGCAGTTTTAGGCACCAAACCTTTGGTGAATGGCCTGCTAAATTTAGCGCTTCTGCTCCCAAGTCTGGCTGTAGGGGCACGTCGCTTGCATGACATTGGACGCTCTGGATGGTGGCAATTGCTTGTACTGACAGGGATAGGAGCCATTTTACTCATTATCTGGTGGGCAAGTGATACCAAAAAAGAAAATAATGAATATGGTGCTCCTGCCAAGTAATGGAACATTACATATCCCGTCTTGATACGGGATATGTTTATAGATTATTTAATTTAATATCAAAGCAATACGTAGGCAATTCATGCTGCAAGATCAGTTATCCAAACTTCCCAATGCAATATGGGTGCAAATTTATAAAGATAAAATGCAACTGATGGACAATGAGGGCACGATTGTGCAAACAATGGTTCCTCCCGTTCCCTATGCGCATGAACGCAGCATCATTGCCGACTTTAATGCTGCCTCAGACACCCTAAAACAGCTGGTATCTACTTCAATTGTTCAAAAACTTTGGGGCTCTACAACGCTGCTGCAAGTTATGGATATGCCTGAAGAGGGTCTGACAGCTCTTGAACAGCGTGCCCTGCTAGAATTAGGTTATGAAAATAGTGCACAAAAGGTGATTCTGTATGATCCCGCAGGTCAGGAAATTACGAAAGCGAGCTTAAGCACCACTTATCCTAAAACCAATCTAAAAATCTTTCTGGTTATCTTAATTGTCGTCATTGCTGCTTCTATCTGGTTTTTAACACTTTAAATGCCATATAAAATTAAAAAACCCCGCATTAAGCGGGATTTTTTAATTGAAGTTCAATGACATCATAAATTTTTATGAATAATCCATTTTAAAAACTTCTGATTAGATTGGATTATATTTAATGATGTCATCCAGCTGTAAAGTTGCACTGTCTACATTCTGTAATATCAGCAAATCAGCGCGTGCAAAGGTGGTATTGGTATCGGAACCATCACGATCGATTGTCACGACTGTATCATCTCCACGTTGTTCGAGCGTGATATAGTTCCCCAGATTTGACGCATCTACTGCCTGATCACTTAATAATGCAGATACATCGATGGTATCACCTTCAACTGCATTGAAGTCAGTCCAGGTATCTGTACCATTGCCGCCAGTTGCATCAGCATTATTTAGTAAATAATAGATCGCTGTATCTGCTCCTGCACCACCTGTCAGGATGTCATCACCTGCACCACCCTGTAACAGGTTATCTGCTGGATCGTCGGCATAGTTAAGAATCTGGTTTACCTGATCAATATTGATCACCAGATTTGCTGAAGCACTTTCCTGATCGGCCTGTCCCGCATTACGCGTTACCGTATATTCAAATACCTCACTGAGTAATGGGCCCTGTCCTACTGCACTATTGTATTCATAACTGAAATTACCATTTTCATAGAGTTTGAGCTCACCATATGTCCCTTCGATAAGGGTAAAGTTACCTCCTTCATCACTTAAATCGAAAGTTACTGGCTGCCCATTAATCTCAGTTAATACGCCACCCGCCCAATTATCCGCTTGTGTGCCGTCGGCTGAAGTTTCCTGAATATTGCCTGTTGCACGGTAGATTTCTCCATTGACTTCGTAGACTTCAGCAGTGGTTCCACCAAATAGCGTTAATGGATTACTTAAGGCTTCTTGAGCGATCAGGTCTATTAAGCCATCAACAGCTGGTAAAACATCATCCAGCCCTAAAGTACTTAGCAATGTATTTAATGATCCGAGCAAGGTATTTAAACCAGTCGTTAGGCCAGTTTCTTCAAGCACGGTATCTAGCAAAATATCGCTAACTAGTGGTTCAACCAGGTTATCGAATAATGCCTGGCCTGCACCATCTACCCCTTCTAAAATTCCATTTAGAAGCGCATCTAATGCTGTACCCAATCCTAAAGTAACCCGAATCCTGCTTAAGCCGATGACTTCATAATTTGAATTGTTGGCTTATTTTTATGGATCAGTTGATATGCACACAAGGACGCGTAAATCCCTCCTAGAAATCCATGAACACTACGTGCTTTGCTTGTCACTAAATTGTACTGACCTTTCAATAAACTGAATAAAGTCTCTATCTTATTGCGCTGTTTTAAGTGATATTTATCTGACTCAGAAAGTTGTATAGCCTGCATATTTTTTCGATGATAGGTAATTAAATCAATACTTTGCTCTTTCAACCTACTCTTCAGTTCTTGACTAATATAGCCACGATCTCCATACAACTTTGCTTCCATCTCTTTAACGAGTCTCTCAACCATTTTGATATCAGCCAAATGTCCATTGGATAAAGCAGAACAAGCAATTTCACCAAATTGATTCATCACAATATGTAATTTACAGCCATAAAACCAGCCCATTGAGTTTCTACCACGTGATGCAATTTGGACTAATGATTTATGGCGTTGAATACGTTGATTTTTACAAACTGGCAGAGTTGTTGAATCAATCCATAAATATTGTGTACCTTGGCCTTTCATTAGCGCCACATGTAAAGCGTGTAGAGCTAATTGATGTCTATTAATCAGATGAATCATCCGTTGGTAACAGGGTAAGCTTTTAAATAAATGATTTTTATCCTGTTTCAACCATGTGAAAAATGCTTTGAAATTAGTGAAATGAGAACATTTATACCAGATCGCGATAAAAGTGATTTCTGAGATACTCAAGTGAGCGGTTCGGACTCTGGAGAAACGACGACTTTGTTTAAGGAAATTCCAGTAGGTTGCTTCAAATTTAAGAAAGAAATCATCAATTACGCAAAATAATTCGGTACTATTAAACATCGGGACTAGAGTTTTAAGTTTTGTGTGGTAACTCAACTGATGGCTCTAGTCCTCTTATTTTTCAAGTCAATTTTTTATCCGCGATTCGGGTTAAATAGTCTAATAAATGACTAAAGTTCTCAATCGTATACTTGGGCTGCGCCTGCTGTAATTCAATTTCTGAACCATAGCCGTATTTGACTGCAATCGACTCAATCCCATTATGGCGGGCACCAAAAATATCATGCTCACGGTCCCCCACCATAATGCATTGATCAGCCTGTATGCCTTGTTGTTCCAGGATATACTGAATCAGTTCCCCTTTATTGGTCCGATCACCATTCAGCTCACTGCCATAAATCTCAGTAAAATACTGGGCCAGATTAAAATGTTCCAGAATCTGTTTGGCATAAACGGTTGGTTTTGCTGTTGCGAGAAACAGGCGATAACCACGGCGTTTAAGTTCCGCCAGAGTTTCAGCTACGCCTTCAAAGACGTGATTTTCATATAAGCCAGTCACTGCAAAACGCTCACGATATGCCATTAGTGCCTGTTCAGCCAGGGTATCATCCGCATCTACATTCAGAATTTTGGCTAGCGAAGCTTTTAGAGGAGGCCCGATAATCCAGTCAATATTCGTGTCTTCACTGATCGGATGACCCACCTTTTCCAGACCATAGCGGGCAGAAGTCGTAATCCCCACTTTTGGGTCGGTTAATGTACCATCCAAGTCAATTAAAATATTCTGAATCACACCTTGTCTCCTATGTTTGCAGCCGACATCAATTCATATCGTGAGTATAGCCAGATTTGTCTACGCTAAAGCAATTGTTGGGCCATAAAAACAAACCAAGAATACCCATTTCTAGGGTAATTAATCCTGTATTTTCATCAGATAAAACAGTCGAAATTTTGCCTGACAGACCGTTCTTGCAAGTGATAGAAATTAATATCGAGAGTTTGAATAAATTTGCCTATACTAAGGCAATTTTAGTGAATGAAGGACATCATTTTGCGACCTACCGTACTTTGCTTTTCAGGTTTAGATCCTTCAGGTGGAGCAGGCCTTCAAGCAGATATTGAAGCCATCGGTCAAAGTGGTGCTCATGCTGCAATTGCCTGTACAGCCCTGACCATTCAGAACTCGCAACAGGTTTTTGGTTTTGAAGCAACTTCAAAGGAATTACTGCTGGCTCAGGCCAATGCTGTGGTAAAGGATCTGCCGATTCGTTGTGTTAAATCAGGCATGCTGGGAACGACTGAAAATATTGAAGCACTGGCAGAATTTCTAACTGCGCATCCGGACTATCAGTATGTACTGGATCCAGTGCTGGTAGCCAATAGTGGTGGCTCACTCGGCAATCAAGCCACACTGGTCAAAGCGTTTAAACAACTGATTCCGCTAGCCACGATTTTAACTCCAAATACAGTCGAGTTGCGCGCTCTGACAGGTGAGCAGGATTTAGATCAAGCCACGCAGAAACTGTTCGAAATGGGTGCTCACGCGATTCTTGTTAAAGGTGGCCACGAAGATACTCCCGACTATATCCAGAACCGTCTATATATTCAGGGTGAATTGATCAATGAAACCCGTTGTCCGCGTCTGAAAGGTGAATATCACGGCTCAGGCTGTTCACTGGCGAGTTTCATTGCCGGACGTCTAGCCTTGGGTGACCAGTTGAAAACAGCCGTACAACATGCAGAAACCTGGTTATTTGGTGTATTAAAAAATGCGGAAATTCCGGTACCGAATGGTCAGCGCATTCCAAAACGCTTCTAATCTTCCCTAAATAAAAAAGCCTGAACGATTCAGGCTTTTTTATGGCGATTTTTTTCAAGAATGGACAAATAGATGTGATGATCTTGTTTCAATGAAATTTAAAACTTTTGCCTTAACCTGCCAGTTTCACAGGGCGCAGTTTTTCAGTCTTCTCCTGAACAGGGACAGAAATATGTTGATAATGCAATTGCCACTGATCTTGCTGCTTGCTCAAGACCATGCTGAAGCGGCACCATTGCAAAGGGAAATATCGTTCCATCGCCGCATAGGCAATCCGGACATAACCATATACGAAAGCCATGTCATTATTGACCTGAATGGTGACCTCCTTCCGTTCAACGCGCATACCATTGTTGCGCATATATGGGCGGTACTGTTGCCATGCAGCCTGATAAGCCTCGATCCCTTTCAGTTCGGAGCTAATATCAATCAGACAGACATCTGGTCGGCAAAGTTGACGAATTTCGCTGAATTCAAGTGAACAAATAGCTTGATCCCATTTTTGTAAAAATGTCCTGACTTCCTGAGCCAGACATTCTTCCCCTATTATTTTCATTGAATACCTCTCTATAAGGTTTTATTCAGACTTGAAAACCGAGATTTCAAGCATCTCATCATTTTTCAGTCTTTCTTGTTTTCATTATTTTTAATTATGTGGATGGATCCTGTTTTTACCCACCCCCCCCCATATATCAGGTCAAAAGTGTGACCTAATACCTAAAATTACACCATTTTTTTAATCATAGGCAAAATTTTCTGATCAACTGCAATCATCAGGTGAATTTTGACTGATTATTTAAATTTTCATGCTCTAGTTTTATTTATCGTTCTTTATATTTCAAAATCGCTTTGAAACTTCTCAATTTTTTATTTAGTTCTTATGTATTCAAGATAAAGAGAGGAACTAGGAAAACTTTATTTCCTAGTCCTCACTTCAATCTAAAAAAATCAAATAATAGCTTTAATGTAAGTTTCTTTGTCCATTTCCAGAATTTCAACACAGAGCTGAATGTTTAGCCCAGGCTGCGAGACAATGTGCTGCTGCATGACCTGAAGTACTAACTTAGAAATTGCTTGTCGGATGGCTAGACTACGACCAGTCAGGAGAGAAACTTTGGCATGCACATAAGCCTGATCTGTCTCCTGCTCTAGTCCAATCACATAATCTTGCTGTGCAATCGCCCGGCTTTTTAAATCATTCGGGTCATTAATATAACCGGCGTTAAATAAGGCCTGATGAATTGCCAACATTAAAGGTCGGGTTTCGAGCTGCTGAATATTATCTGAATATTCAAGATGAAGGTGAGGCATAAAGCGTAGATCCAGGCATGATATAGCGATCAGAAGAGATTGATCTTCGAGTTTGAGGAATAAGCATAAACCTTCAAACCCGAAGACCGAAAGCACTCATTCGTATAAGAATGTATCAGGCTTTTTTCACATATTCAGATTTGAGCTTCATGGCGCCAATGCCATCAATTTTACAGTCAATATCATGTCCATCAGTTGCATCGGGCAATAGACGAATATTTTTGACTTTAGTCCCGACTTTAACCACTGAAGAAGATCCTTTAATTTTAAGATCCTTAATCACCGTAACTGTGTCGCCATCAGCCAGCAGATTGCCATGCGCATCCTTGATGACCACGGTTTCCTCAGTTGCTTCCCCTTCTTTCCACTCATGTCCACATTCTGGGCAGATTAACAAGTCACCATCTTCATAAGTATATTCAGACTGGCATTTTAGGCATTGTGGTAGAGCCATAGCAACCTCAACAAAATAAAAAAAAACAAAAAATTAAAGCTGAATTATAGCATCTTTGGGTGGGCTCATGCTCAAGCTTTAAAAGGATCTCCCGCTCAACTTAATTAACTGAACTTAACCATCCAAAATATGTGGATTGACCAACCAAGACAAAAGCTGCAATGACTCCTGCCAGCTTAAGTGGCATGCAGATGGCGGTACCAGATCCGGATAACCCACCTGAATAATATGCAGGCTGGTGCCTACAGACACTTTTTCAAAGATGAGCGTGACTTCAATTTCACCTTTGACCTCAGGTGTAGAAAAGCAATCGGTATAGCGCAGTAACTGGTTAGGAATAACTTCATGATAGGTGCCATGTAAATGATGCTGGGTACCAGTGGCAAAATTGGTCAAGGTGATTTTATAGCTGCCTCCCGGTTTGACTTCGGCATGCTCAACTCTGGCAGTAAAGCCATGCGGTGCCAGCCATTTTGCAATAGCATCTGGATGAATAAAGGCCCGGTACACCCGTTCCGGTGGCGCACTGAATACGCGATGCATTTTTAGGGTATAACTCATTTCAGCCTACCTTTTTTTCTTGTTCTTACTGAAAGATTATTTTTATTTATTATTCGGACGGATCATCCCGATCTCGTCGGCCTCAGTATTTAAATAACTGCCCAACATACTGTACGGCCTAAATATAATTGTTATCTATCCATTTTATAGGATGTATAACAAAAAACTACAGTTGACCCGACCGATACCGCAGGCCATAAAAAAAACCCGGCTTAACCGGGCTTGAATAAGGAAATTTTGATTAGCTGCTACGCAGTTTGCTTTCACCTTCTTCCGGGTCATCTTCATCATCGTAAACATAGGCCATACAGCCCCAGCCATCATATTCACCCTGAAATTCAGCAGCAATTCTGGTAAACCATTGTTCCAGATCGACAATATTTTCATAGGTAGGTTGCATATAGACATGAATGGTAATTGTCCATTCCAGCGTATCGCTCTCCTCATCCTGATATAGGCTTATCTTTTGTTCTTCTTTGAGTAAATGCAATGCACAGCGGTCAGCCTGCTCTTCACTATTAAAGGCTATCGAGAATTCTATTTCATGGTCGTCCTGCAGATCATCACCATCCTGATACATTTGCCACAGTACATGACCATTTTCATCGTCAGGGAATTTGTCATAATCGCGTGCCATAGAGATATCCTTATTATGATGTTTTATTATTCGATTCAGCTTAACTTATTTTATTTGAATTATCGAGTACAGAATATGAAAAAAAATTGAATTTCTCTAAATAACCAACTGAATTTTATCAATATAAATTTAAGAATTTGAAAAAAAAGCTGCATTTTCATCTAATTAAAAATACCTGCATATCAATCTGCAGATTAAAAAATTTCATCGGTTGATCTGGATTTTTTAATTGTAGTTAGGAAGTGATCACTACAGGTGGCTCAGATACTTGATTCTGTCGTAACTGTAGTAAAACGGCGGCGAATTTAAGCTCTTCCAGACGTAAGTTCAGATAGGACTCCTGAATCATGGCCTGGCTCAAGCTTTGTCCTTTATAGTTCATCAGGCGATAATCATCTTTTAAGGATTGCAGCATTTCACCCAGATTATGAGTATTTAACTGGGACAAATACAATTCTGCCCTGCTATTAAATGCCAGACTCAAAATCGCAATGGTGCTCTTGCGACGGTCTTCATCAACATAGTTGCAGCTGGCCACCTGCTGCTGTTCTTTGGCCTGCTCAATCTGTGTTCTGATAGTCAGTAAATGCCGGGCTGCATCAGTATCGTTGTAGCCACTAATGAGCTGATCCAGAAGCTGCGTGACCGGCAGATCAAAACCATGTTGATAGCCCTTGATCTTATGCTCGAGAGCTTCAACTACTTCTTGCAGTCGCTGTTGTTCTTTAGCCTGCTGATAATAAGCCTGTGAAGCTTTTCGAGCCTGTCGCTCAATATCAGCTTCGGCCTGAGTCTGTAAATTCTGTAAATACGCTTTGACCTGAGCGATATAGGCTTTGAGATCATCCAGCATGATGGAAGCATCAAGTTTGGTTACTTCTACGAAATTTTCGGCCTGCAAGCTGCGGTTAATAATGTATTGTTCGATGTCACAGATATCCTGATATTGTTTATATTTATTCAGTTCAGTTCTGGCACTTCCCAGTTGCATCCGTAGCTGGGTCATTTCATAATTTAATTCATCAACTTGTGTTTCATAATCAGCCAATTTACTGCGTGAATGATCCAGATTTTCCTGTAAGGACTGAATATTGTTTCTTGATAATTTCAGGCTATTGAATACCCATAGTAATACAATGATTAAAACACTTGCGAGAACAAAGAGCGCGCCACTTAGCATCATCCTGTCCCTTACCCCTTGCACCATATATAGGCACTAAAAAATTAAAAATTTATGATGTTTTAAAGTTATTCTGCATAATTTAATGATGAGAATCAAAGATAAAAAATGACCATAAACATTTAATATAATTGATCTTTTAAATGATTTTTCACCTATAAAACCTTAATATTTTTATGCCTATCAATTTACTTAAAATGAATCTGTTGGTAATAATTGATTAGAGTGGTTTTTATTTTTATATCAAAAGTTATAAGTACAAATTCCGGATAGGCTGAAAATCTTGAGAAAAACCTAATAAAAATAGACAGATCAAACAGTTAAACTAAAGATAAAGTGATAAAGCTCCTTAAATGATTCCTGAAATTTTTCCGGGTACACATTTCTAATTTCAAAAAATCATTACTTGATAAGACATGATTCAGAACATAATTTTTCTAGAAAACTGCTTAAATTCAACTCCATAATTTTCTGATAATTGAAATAAATTCTGACATTTCTGTTGCAGCTTACTGAAATTTAAACATTTATCAGAATCCATATTCATTTTTTGAATGCTTAAATTTTACTAAAATGGTGCAGGTGCAAGAATTTCAACTTTATGACCACTCAAGGGTTGAGTAAAAGTCAGTTCACTGGCATGCAAGGCCATGCGATTAAGAGGACTACGCGTTGGTTCCGGATGATAGATTTTATCGCCCGTAATCGGATGACCAATATGCAGCATGTGGACTCTGAGCTGATGTGAACGTCCGGTAATTGGCGTTAGCAATACCCGGCTGATGTCTTGCTCAGGCAGATATTCCAGCCGTTGATAGAGTGTTTTGGCAGCTTTACCCAGTTCAAAATGCACCATTTGCCGTGGGCGATTTTCCCAGTCAGTAATCAAAGGTACATCGACACTGCCCTCGGTCTGAATTTCTCCCTGTACCAGCGCAATATAGTGCTTGCTGACTGTACGTGCCTGGAACATTTTACTGACTGCCACTTCAGCATCGCGATGTTTGGCAAACATCAGGATGCCAGACGT
This sequence comes from Acinetobacter sp. YH12043, assembly GCF_013419915.1. Classification (NCBI taxonomy): domain Bacteria; kingdom Pseudomonadati; phylum Pseudomonadota; class Gammaproteobacteria; order Moraxellales; family Moraxellaceae; genus Acinetobacter; species Acinetobacter sp. YH12043. The sequence goes on along the minus strand of NZ_VOZD01000016.1, from coordinate 36,967 downwards.
CGCCATATCCAGACGATGGGTAATTTTGGCATTCGGATAACGCTCTAGTACCCGTAAATAAGCACTGTCATGATGCTCAGGCAAACGTCCCGGAACAGACAACAAACCGGCCGGCTTCTCAATGACGACCAGATCATCATCTTCATACAGAATATGCAATGGGTCTTGAGGCGGCGCGTAGACAAAGTTGTCGTTAATAGGCATGTGCTTTAAGCATTCAGGAGAAAACGCGCAAAATAACAATGTCAGGGAATACTGTCAATCCAGCCCTGTTACAGAATCAGTGCCTGACTAAGCTTTGGACGCTGCACTGATGGGAGATACTGAATGACCCGACTGATACTGGGTTTTCAGACTGTCGAGATCTTCATTTAAGAATGCCATAAGATATTGCTGAACCTGTGACATAGTCAGACTACGGAATGACACATAGTCTTTGTTCTTCAGGCTAAACAGTCCCAGAATTTTATGTTGAGCTTCCACTTCAATATCACTTTCCAGCCTGAACTCAAGCTGACCTGACGGCGCCAGTTCATTCAGTGTGATCTGGATCGACTGTTCAGCATCGGAGTCTGTTACGGTAAAAGTGGTAATGGCGGCTTGCATCTGTAATTGTAAAACCCGTAACTGTTGCCAGTTAATGGATTTAAAAGTAGAGAGAATTTCTTCTGCCAATAAGCTGCCTAGCTGCTCTGCTTCGTCTTCTTCTTGATGCGGATAACTGATTTCTAATTCATATTTTTTCATGGGACGTGCCCCTTTCTTATATGCAAAATTATCATAGCATTCTATTTTATTTTTCAAGGATATAATTTGTGAGCAAATATTAAACATATTATACTTTAAATTATTTATATCAAATACTTATAAACAACCAGCGACATTAGAGTAGTATTTAAACATAAAATAGTCGAAAGCTATAGGCTGTAAATAAAATAGATTAGATATGTGATTAAAATAGTATTTATTTGAATCTCAAATAAATTTAAAGCTATTTAAAGAAGAATATAAGTGACTGGGTAGGGAAGGTGTTCAACAGTTTGGAGGAGAAGATTTATTATTAGAAGAGAAAATTTTGAGGGTGTTGGGAAAACATCTTGATGGTTTACTTCAACTATCACTCTTTGTAAGAAATGATCTTATAGCCTATAAACTTTTGGTCTATAGCGTCCTAAGCCGAATCGAGACCTTTTGGGTTCGTACTGCACTCGCGTTTTGCGCCACTCACAGCATGCTACTCTTTTCGATCCCATCACACCCTTGAGATATATAGTAGCCAAGCTGCGGCAAAATTAATTTCCTAAGATTTTTTAATTTTCCCGATTTTTGAAAATATTTTTCTTTAAATATATTTGAAGAAGAATTTTTTACCTTTCACCTCAAAATAAAGATCTTTTATTGCAGAAAGAGCAGAATTACTGGAATTTATCTTCATGTAAAACCTCATTCTGCTCTAAATTTTTTAGACCCCTCTATTCAGCTTTCCAGCCATTTAATCAGCCAGATAATAATCCACTGTAGAAACCACACGAACTTTCTTTAGATAAGGCGTATTGCTGTCACGGTCCTCAATGCTAAACAAACCTTGATTGGCAGTCTTGATTTTCCCGAGACGGCTTTGAGAATCCGCGGCAAACTTTTCTGCCACACTGCGGGCATTTTGCGTGGCTTCTTCAATCATGGCTGGTTTGATGTCATTCAATTTGGTAAAGATATATTCCGTTCTTTGCCCAGAATCATCACCACCAAAAGCAATGCCCTTTTTACCCAGAGCGACCAGACGGGTTTGCGCTGCACGGACTGCATCAATATTGTGGGTATAAACCGTAATGGTCTGATGCGCGGTATAACGTAAGGCAACATTGGCATCACCGCCGTATTGCTGGGCATATTTATCTGTAGTGACTGGAGAACCGGTGGTAATTTCTTCTGCCTTAAAACCTTCACCTTTTAAGAAAGCCTGAATTTGCTGGGTTTGCAGCTCCATAGTGTCATACAGTTCTGTCAGATCCTGACTACCGCCACTAAAACGGATGGGCCAGACTGCAACATCGGCTTTAACCTCACGTTCCGATAAACCTTTTACGGAAACAATCCGCTCATACTGTTTAATCTTGACCGCACTATTACCCAGAATGAATCCGGCAATAATCATTCCCAAGCCGATCAAAGCCCCTAAAATCAAGGCGGATTTAAACTGATTCATTGAGCCGAACTCCTTTTCCATATTGTTATTTTGTTTCGAGCATTTTAAACGTTTAAACTGCTCTGTGTAATGCTGATGCGACTATCAGTTTTATTTATTCCTGGAACTTTGGAAAGTTTTATCTCCTAACTTTTCCCCATCAAATATAGGGCAATTAGCGGAACCAGATTGAACAGAAATATCCCGATTTTATAGATGGCCATGCCGCTATAGTGGATGGCATCAAAAGTTGGATCTGAGAGCTGAAACCATTGACCATGCAATCGTTTCACCCAGTCTCGTGCAAAGACAATCAGCAAAAACCAGAGCATTAAAATGCTGTAATTCAAAGCCAATGTATAAAGTAAAAACCGACACCAGAAATCGAGATCCATAGTGATTCCCTGCCTGTAGAGCCATCTATCATTAAGTTAACAGATCAATCAAATCCTCAGGAACTGCTGATTTGTATCTGTGATCTAAAGGGAAATGGTTTAAATATTTTCAGCTAAAAGTTTCAGTTCTAACTTCCAGCGATCACTTTTTAGCGTACAAACAGATGACGGGTATGATGATTGATATAGGCATTTAGGCCATCGCCATACTGGGCCAGCTGTTTCATATTTTCCACATGCTGATAGCCAGCATTGCTATAGCTATAGGTATACACTTTCGAGGTTTTCTTGAATTGAACCCGAATAAACTCATTGCCAATCTCATAATTGGCCACACCCGAGTCATGATTGAGATCAAGATAATGTTGCAATTGAGCAGCCCTAAACATGATAAATCTATAATTTTAAATGGGGTCAAATTGATCAATTTTCAAACAGAATAAATGATAAAACCCACTGTATAGCAAGTTTTAAATGACGCCCAATATATTTATAAATCTCATTCTGTACAGCACTTATGACAGCCCTCTACTTTTTCCCTCGGCCAGTTCATTCTTGCCCGTTTATAAGCCAAATCATAATTGGCAAAATATCCAATCAGAATCTGGTTATCAAATTCTGGCAGGTCTTCACAGCCTTCAGTTGCGTTATGAATATAGTGCACGCCTTGGGCAGACTCTTGTTCATCTACAATAAATTTAATCATTTACAGTTCCCCTAATATTGTTTTTATAAAGTTCAACCACAAATAAAACCATACAAAAATTATGTCTTTTGCAATCCAATAATAAAATTATGCCTTTATTGGGTAAAAATCAAGCAATTTCATGAACAAGATGAGAACCTTTCTTTAATCAAATATCTCATTAAAAATTAGTGATAAATATTTATTTATCTGACTCTTATAAGGCGGAATTTTCTAGCTTGCTTTTCTTTTTTTGACGTATCCAGCGAATTGCCATGATGGCTAGCATTACAACCAGCAAGGCAGCTAACACTGGCAAAAGCAATGACAGGATGGATAACAGAATAGCCCCGATCCACTCTCCGGTTGAGAGTACGGGATTCGCAACACCGCCTGTGGTAGCAGTTGATAGGCCGCGTGCTGCAACACTGCTCATTTGCACGGCCCCTGCTGTTCCACCACCGACAATAATCGCTGCGGCCCAAGCTGCAAACTGGGACATTTCTCCACTGCTGGCAGCCATCGTTGTCATAGTGCCGGCGAGCATGGCTGCAGGCGTTGCAATCGTATCGATGGCATTGTCCACCCAGGGAATATAATACGCAGCGATTTCACAGAGGGTCGCGATGGCTAAAGCCAGACAGACTGCCGGCGTGGCTAACCATTCAAAACCGGTCATCGGTTCAAACCAGCCCATTAATGCGGCAATACTCATCACCAGCAAAGGCACAAAAACACGGAAACCGCAGGCTGCACTTAAGCCGATACCGATAGATAAACCGAGGATTGTTTCCATGCTGCTTGTCCTTGAGATTTAAGCCATTTTTATGATCTGAATTATACGCTAACAAAAAAGCCCTATCGGGTGATAGGGCTTTTATTTAAAACAGGATCTTCTGTTTTGAATATCGTGTGCTTAGGCAACCTTATCGTTATATTGGGTGCCGAGGCATTTGGTACACGGTGGTAGTCGGTCTGTACCAATTTCTAAGAAGACGCGATGTCCGCATTGAACACAAAAATAGAAACCTGTTCCCGGTTTTGAGCCAGCTGTAACCATCTTTGTTCTCCGTTGTTTTAGAAAATGGTCTAAGCAGTATAACTCTGTTGTGATGAATGTCTATTGTCCATTTTTGTAAATGATAGTGTCGTTAAAGCTAAGTGACATTTTTATTTGTGATTTAATGATATTCCGTCGCTGCGCCTAGTCACTTTCACTTTCTATGATAAATAGCTTGATAGCATTGGAATAAATGGAGCTAAGAAAGTATATATAGTGACATGATTAGAGAGAAAACTCATTAGCTCACCATATTGGGAAGTATATTCTGGTGTTCCAATTGAGGTTCCTAATTTTTCAATTCTTAGTTCTAGATCGCTAACTAACTCTTCCTCTTTAATCCACCCCAACCCTCCTTTAAAAAAGGAGGGAGTTCCCCTCTTTAGAAAAGAGGGGTTAGGGGAGATTTTTACTAGTAACTAGAAAAATTAAGCCACATTCCCTTCCAAGAAATCCTGTGCAAAGCGCTGTAATACTCCACCCGCTTCATAGACAGAAACTTCTTCTTCAGTATCCAGACGGCAAGTTACCGGCACTTCAATGGTCTGTTTCTTACCCTCTTCAGTCGCACGCTCAATCACCAGAGTCAAAGTCGAACGTGGCGCAATATTACCGATCACGCTATATAGCTCAGTACCATCCAGCTTCAAAGTTTTACGATCTGTACCCGGCTTAAACTCAAGTGGAAGTACACCCATACCGACCAGATTCGTACGGTGAATACGTTCAAAGCCTTCAGCCACAATCGCTTCTACACCTGCCAGACGCACACCTTTCGCAGCCCAGTCACGGCTTGAACCTTGACCATAATCTTTACCTGCAACAATGATGAGCGGCTGCTTACGGTTCATGTAGGTTTCAATCGCTTCCCACATACGCATCACTTCACCTTCCGGCTCGACACGTGCTTTAGAACCTTGCTTAATGGTACCGTCGGAACGCACCACCATTTCGTTATACAGCTTCGGATTCGCCAAGGTTGCACGCTGTGCAGTCAGGTGATCACCACGGTGCGTTGCATACGAGTTAAAGTCTTCCTCAGGCAAGCCCATTTTCGCCAGATATTGACCTGCTGCCGAATCCAACACAATCGCATTCGATGGAGATAAATGATCGGTAGTAATATTATCGCCAAGGATGGCTAACGGACGCATATTTGCCAGAGTACGCGGTGCAGCCAATGCCCCTTCCCAGTATGGCGGACGGCGGATATAAGTACTTTGCGGACGCCAGTCATACAGCGGACTTGCTGCCTGCTCACGCTCGCCCAGATCAAACATCGGAATATAAACTTTCTTGAACTGCTCTGGTTTTACCGATTCTTTCACCAAAGCATCAATTTCTTCATCCGATGGCCAGATGTCTTTCAGGTAAATCGGATTGCCGTCTTTGTCTGTGCCTAAGGCATCTTTCTCGATGTCAAAGCGGATCGTACCGGCAATTGCATATGCGACCACTAACGGTGGAGATGCTAAAAATGCCTGCTTCGCATAAGGATGGATACGACCATCGAAGTTACGGTTGCCCGACAATACCGCAGTGGCATAAAGGTCACGGTCAATAATTTCCTGCTGAATCTTCGGATCAAGCGCACCCGACATCCCGTTACAGGTGGTACAAGCATACGCCACAATACCAAAGCCCAGTTTTTCCAGATCTTTTAGTACGCCTGCTTCTTCCAGATACAACGCCGCTGCTTTAGAACCCGGAGCAAAAGATGATTTCACCCACGGTTTACGCACTAAACCAAGTTCATTAGCCTTACGTGCCAACAAGCCTGCTGCCACGGTATTACGTGGGTTAGACGTATTGGTACACGAAGTAATTGCCGCGATGATGATTGCACCATCTGGCATTAAGCCATCCGTACGGTTTTCTACCACACCCGCAATGCCTTTTTCTTTCAGGTCAGATGTTGATACACGCGCATGTGGATTGGATGGACCAGCGATGTTACGGGTGACAGTCGATAGGTCAAAACGCAATACACGTGGATATTCTGCCTGAGTCATTTCTGATGACCACAGACCAATCTCTTTCGCATAGGTTTCAACCAGTTTGACCTGTTCAGATTCACGACCAGTCAGCGTCAGATAATCAATGGTGTTCTGATCAATATAGAACATGGCTGCAGTTGCACCATATTCCGGGGTCATATTGGAAATCGTGGCACGATCACCGACTGACATGCTGTCTGCGCCTTCACCGAAGAATTCCAGATAAGCACCAACCACACGTTCTTTACGCAGGAATTCGGTTAGAGCTAAAACAATATCCGTTGCGGTAATGCCCGGCTGACGCTGTCCTACCAGTTCGACACCGATAATGTCTGGCAAACGCATCCATGATGCACGGCCCAGCATCACGTTCTCAGCTTCTAATCCACCAACACCGACTGAAATCACGCCTAGCGCATCCGTATGTGGAGTATGCGAGTCAGTCCCCACACAGGTATCCGGGAATGCCACGCCATCACGGTTCTGAATGACTGGTGACATTTTTTCCAGATTGATCTGGTGCATGATGCCGTTACCCGCAGGAATTACATCGACATTTTCAAACGCAGTTTTAGTCCATTCAATAAAATGGAAACGGTCTTCATTGCGGCGGTCTTCTACCGCACGGTTTTTCTCAAATGCATCTGGGTCAAAGCCGCCATATTCTACTGCCAGCGAGTGATCGACAATCAGCTGGGTCGGCACCACTGGATTGACTTTAGACGGATCACCGCCTTGATCGGCAATCGCATCACGCAGACCGGCAAGATCGACCAGTGCTGTTTGCCCTAAGATGTCATGACACACTACACGCGCCGGATACCAAGGAAAATCGTGTTCCTGTTTACGCTCAATCAACTGGCGTAAAGACTGTTCTAAAATCGCAGGGTCGCAACGGCGTACCAGCTGCTCGGCCAGCACTTTAGATGTATAAGGAAGTTTGGCATATGCGCCTGGCTGAATATCTTCTACGGCTTGACGCACGTCATAATATTCCAGCTGGGTACCTTGCAACGGTTTCCGGTAGTTATTGTTCATAGCTTGCCTGCCCTCTTTCATTACTCTTTTTATTCATCAAAATATCTTGATGACTTGTTTTTTAATAAAGGCATTGTACGCTGTCGAAAGTCCATTTCCCAAATCTTATAATTTTCAAAAGCTTAAATACTAAAAATGGTATTTTTACCAAAATTACTGACCCATACTTTAGAATTTTGACTCTAAATTGCATTTTTTCTGAAAAATAGGCCTAAATCTGTCTCATTCTTTAGTATGAGATGTTGATAACAGCATAAAAAATAATCAATTTCTTGGAATGAGTTTAAGGATAAATTTCATATGAAATCAAAGCTTAGAATTTTTTAATTTTAGAAATAGCTCATTTAATAAAAAACTGAATCTATATTTTTTTATTTCAGTGTTAAGCATAACTCTTAACCGAAAATGGTAAATTTCATTGCAGATATGGCTCGATGAGTGTAGGCGAAAAAATCATTTTTCAGGTTAGACATACCCCGAAATAAGTTACATTCTCAATTCCATATATTTTTTAAGACTTTCTTACAATTTTAGAAATACGTTAAATATTTATAGGACAATGATTCATAAACATGAGCTTATAAAACGCATCCCTATCTAAAATACTTTACACACGTCATTTTAGCTTACCGTCTGTCGCCCTCCTCCTAATTTGGTGATAACAGTCTGTATCTCAACTTTGTAAATCTACCCTCGAATTACTTCACAACAACAACACTCATCACAAAAGCACATAAGGGTGATTACAATGATACAACTCGCCATTCTTGGTATCGTTGCTGCAGTGATCGCTGTACTGGCAGCAAGCTGGAATGGAGGTAAAAATCCCTCCAATCCTAAACCGCCAACTCCCAACAACCCTAACCCACCTACCACTCCCAATAATCCCAACAATCCACAACCTTCTCCAACAGCACCCGATACTTTGATTAGCAATCCGCCCCTATTGCAAAAAAATTCCAAGGGCACCCATGAACTGATCGTCGCTTATAAAACCGGCAAGATTTACAATCCGAGAAATAGTACCTGGGATCAACTGTTCGTCAGAGGTTATCTCACTAATGCCAGCTTGTTTAACAAGAAAAAAGCTGGAGAGTCTGTTGAAGACCTTTTAATTGGTCCGCAGATCCGGGTCAAACAAGGTGAAACCCTGAAAATTAACCTCAATAACCAGCTTCCACCTGAACAGAAATCCACCTGCCCAGACAAAGTGGATAATGTGAATGATCCACATTGCTTTAATACCACCAACCTGCATACTCATGGCTTCTGGGTAAGCCCTCAAGGCAATAGTGATAATGTTTTCCTGAAATTTAAACCTCAGGAAAAATTTGACTATCAGTACAAAATGGAGCCGAATCATCCGGCAGGAACCTACTGGTATCACGCTCATCTGCATGGCTCAACGGCTATTCAGGTATCGAGTGGTATGGCAGGCCCATTAATTGTAGAAGGCTCAAGAACACCAAAAGTGAAAAATGGCAAAGTCACTGAAACAGGCGATATGGACATTTTATGGAAAGAAAAAAATAGCTATCCAAATGAAAACATCCTGCTATTCCAGCAAATTCAATATCGATGCTCTAACCCTGACCCGGATGTAAAATTCGATATTCCCAACAATTGCGAAGGTAAAGGCTTAGGATTACTTGAAGATTATACAGATATCGCTAATCCTGGCTCTTGGGCCGGCCAGAACTTTTATACGTCTATCAATGGTAAAGTTTTAGGGGAGATCAAAGTTAAACAGAATGCTTTTAATCGCTGGCGCATGATTCATGGTGGTGTACGCGACACCATTGGTTTGATTATTAAAGAACTGCCAAACTCCAGTAAATTTAGCGCCGCAGACACCCTTAAAGCCTGTCTGGCATATCAGGAAGCAGATCCAAAAGAGTTTAATGAGAGTTTAAAAAGCTTACCTGTTTATACGATTGCTCAAGATGGTTTGACCATGACTCAGGTACAGCGCAGAACACTGTCTGTGTTCCAGCCTGGTTATCGTCATGATGCAATGGTTACCTTCCCAACCACCAATAAATACTGTATTTATGACTCCAAATTAAATATTGAGGATGAAGTGAATGCACCGATCCCAACGGGTCAAATTACTCCTCAACTAGCTCCAAACCACCCTTTCAATGCCCAACTACTGGGATGGGTCAATGTACAGGCAAGCAAAACAAAAGCGCAGACTCCTGCCCAGTTCCTGCAAGAGCGCGCGAAAAAAATTGGTTTAAGCAAAGAGATTCAGACTCAGTTATCCAAACTTGATCTTACTGCCTTTACCGATCATCCATCCCTAATGACTCCTGCAATTGACAAGCTGGTCGCTTCCAGACCAAAACAGTACAGTAAATTTGAACTGGCTTTCGCAAATGGTCTTAAATTTGGCTTCCGCCATAAAGAAAATGGTGACTTACTCAGTTTTGGAGATGCATTTGATGGCGAAGGATCAGTCGGTCGGACACATGCCAAAGATCCGGATCGTGAATATGTACGTCAGTTACAAATTGGACAAACGGATGAATGGGAACTGACAACCGAAGCTTTTGGTGGCCACCCTTTCCATATTCATGTTAATCCATTCCAGATTGTTAAAATCTTAAAAACTGTCACTGGTCCTAATGGCGAATCTAAAGAAGTTGATGTGAGTGAATTAGCGCCTGATGATAATGATACAGATGATGTGCAATATCGTGGTATGAAAGGACAATTCAAGGATACCCTGTTTATCAAGGCGAACTATAAATTTATTCTTCGAAGTCATTACAAGAAATTTGAAGGTGATTTTGTACAGCACTGTCATATCCTCGATCATGAAGATCAGGGCATGATGGAAACGGTACGGGTCTGTGGAGGCAAATTCCCTTGTGATTCACCTTTGCCAACCTCGTCTCATCATCACTAATTAGACACTACTGAAAAAGCCAATGATCCCGATTGTTGGCTTTTTTGTTTGCCTCTATTAAATGCTTGCTGCACAATAGCTTGATTGATTTTTAGTATTCAAACTGAGGCTGATCATGGCAACATCTCCTGCTTTTACCTTATTTACGCTGAATGGAGTAGATGCGCAAAAATTCCTTCAGGGTCAAGTCACTTTAAATGTCGAAACTCTGGCTGAAAACCTGACTCGCTATACAGCGATCTGCAGCTTGAAAGGACGTATCCAGTTCGGTATCTGGTTGAAAAAAATTAATCCGGAAAGCTTTGAAATTGTCAGCCCTGAAGATCAGGCAGCAGAACTGGCCAGCCATATTAAAAAGTTTGGTGCATTTTCAAAAATGAAACTGGAACAGGTTGGCCCGGTTTATCCAGTTATTAATGATATCCAGACTGATTTTGTTGAAACTGAAACGGATATTACCCTTTGGCAACAGCAAGCTATTGCTTCAGGTCAGGCTTGGATTCAAGCAACTACTGCGACCCTGTTCCAGCCACAGGAATTGCGTCTTCATCAACGTGAAGGCATTCACTATGACAAAGGCTGTTATCTGGGTCAGGAAGTGATTGCTCGCTTATGGTTCAAAGCCAAGCCAAAACACTGGTTGCATTTGATTCAAGGTACAGGTGAAGCACCTGCTGTTGCGACCAAGCTGCACAATGACGTCGAAGTGGTCAATAGCATTGGTACAGATGAGGGTTATCAGGCTTTGGTAGTTGCCAAACCTGAAGCATTGGCTGAGCTGGATGTACAAGTTCTGGAATTGCCTGAAGCTTTAAGTGGTGATGTGGCACGTCCACAATAATAACCTGTTATCTTGATGCAAAAGCCAGAATTCAATTCTGGCTTTTTTATTTTTATTAGGCTAAACAATTAAATAGACAAAGATTGACTGAATAAAACACACCTTAAACCGAGCACGCTTTTATTGATTCATCTCCTATATGATTCTCAAATAATTTGTAATTAGTCACATATTCAGTATTTACAAAGCCTGAAATCGTCTTATGATGTAGATGAAAACGACAAAAATCGCACCATGGAATTAGGTGTTAGAAAAATTAAGGTTATCGGAACAATGAAAAAATTAGTACTTGCTGCAATTCTTGCAGTGTCCAGCCAATTTGCCCTAGCAAACACTTCAAATGCCCCAGTTGACCCTCAATTTGCCAAAATTGAAGAGATGGTGAATGCCAAGAATTTCAAGGGTGCCTACGATGCTTTAAGCAAACTGGCCAGCCAGGGAAATGCACAGGCTATCTATAACCTAGGCTATTTAACGCAAACTGGCCAAGGCACTGCCAAGGACGAAAAAAAGGCTATTCAGCTATATGAACAGGCTGCCAGCAAAGGTTATCCGGTGGCCAACTATGTACTGGGCAAGAATTATACCGGTGGTACTTTAGGCCTTAAGCAGGATTTGGGCAAAGCCAAGCAATACCTAGAACGCGCATCGGCAGCCAATTTTGATGAAGCGACGGTAGATCTGGCGATACTTTTATTTGCTGAAGGAACAACAGCTTCTGACCAGCAGGCCTTGAAAAAATTACAGCCTCTGATTAGCAAGGGTAATATGCCGGCCATTCATGCCAAAGCCTTATATGACATCAGCAATGGCTTTAAAACCAAGAATGAAAAGCCGATCCAGCAAGGTTTAAGCAGTATTCAGGATCTGGCGAAAAAAGGCTATATCCCTGCCCTGATGGCGATTGGCAATATGTTTGCCAACGGTAGTATTGTTGCGCAAAACCTCCCTGAAGCGAAAAAGATCTTTTCAGCCCTGGCACAGGAAAATATTCCTAAGGCCAGAGAATCTCTAGCAGCAGTGGATAAAATGATTGCTGAACAGAAAAAAGCACCTGCCAAAAAAAGTTGATCAGGTCTGATCAAAATAAAAAAGCTCCAACAGGAGCTTTTTTATGGGCTATAGATTTATAAACCAGCGTGTTTAACTCCACCACAAAGTAATAAGTCCACTCGCAACCACGAAACCTGCGATAGTACTCATCAATAAAGGGGTTAAGGTTCGCTCATTAAGGCCGTATGCTTGTCCTAACATACCGAAAATCGTTGGCATAGGCAGTGCTGCAATCAAAGTCCCAGCATAGATCATTTCCTGACTCAGCTGAGTCAGTCGACTAAGACCTAGATACATCAGGATCGGCATCAGGATATTGCTGGAAAATACCAAATAGAAACTTTGCAGATTCACATATTTCAGGCTCATGCCCACGATTCCGCCACCAATCGCAAACAGCGCCAAAGGTGAGGCAGTCTGTCCAATCATGGCAAAGACCTGGTCCAGATAAATTGGCAAGCGAATTTCAAAAATCGCACAGGCCATACCCAGCATCACCCCCATAAATAAAGGGTTCTTGAACAGCATGAGAATGGTACTTTTCACAAGACTACCCAGATTGGCTTGATGTTGGGTACCGAGTGCAGCCAGGATCAACACCATCGGAATCAGGATCATGCTTTCAATGATGACCACCAGAGAGGTATAGGTCATTGCATGCTGTCCCACCAATAAAGTGAGTACTGCTGTACCGATCAATCCGGTATTGGACATCGCTGCCCCCAAGGATAGAACAGCGCTATGTGAAGAGGTATTCCGGAACTGACGGCGCATCAGCCAGAAGCTGAAACCATAAAGTAATAAAGTGACAGAGGTATAGACCGCAAAGTATTCAAAATACCAGATTTCATGCAGATCTTTAGAGGCTAAAAACTGGAAGAACAGTAACGGTAAGGCCACTTTGATGACAAAAGCCCCTACCATTTCGACCTGCTCTTTTTTTAGAATTTGACATTTCACACTCAGGTAACCTAGTGCCAATAATAAAAATATGGGCACAATTACCGCAATAATCATATGAAATGTCCTGTTGCTTGAGATGCGTTATTATAAGCCTTTCTAAGAAAAAATGACCTTAAAACGATTCAAACAACTGATTTAAGCCATGCGGTGCAGAACGTAAATATTGTGGAGAAATGGCTATTTTCTCATCCAGCGTTACTGCGGCATGCCAAGGCCAGCGTGGATCATAAAGCAAGGCACGTGCAATCGCGATCGCATCAGCCTGTTTATACTCCAGTATGCCTTCTGCCTGCTGTGCATCGGTAATCAAACCCACAGCAATGACTGGAATATTCGCGTCCTTTTTAATCGCTTCAGCAAAAGGGACCTGATAATTCGGATGCACATCAATTTTCTGATCTACATGTAAACCTGCACTCGAAACATGAATATAGACTGCACCTAGCTTCTCTAGTGCTTTGGATAGTTCGACTGAAGATTCTACATCCCAACTTTCTACACTATCCATCCAGTCCGTTGCTGAGATACGAACACCAATTGGAAAATCTTCTGGTACTGCGGCTTTAATTGCTTCAAATACTTCAAGTGTCAGACGAATACGGTTCTCAAATGAACCGCCATATTGATCCTGACGATGGTTCGATAACGGTGACATGAACTGATGCAGTAAATAACCATGTGCTGCATGTAGTTCAATCAGTTCAAAGCCAGCTTCAACCGCCCGCTTTGCACTGGCTGCAAAATCCTGAATTACTTGCTGGATTTCATCAACACTTAAAGACTTGGGTGGATGTTCATGAGCCTGGAAAGGAATATCACTGGCAGAGACAGTTTGCCAGCCGAGTGAATGATCTGGGGCGAACTGCCCTTTGCCACCCCAAGGTTTATCTGTAGAGGCTTTACGGCCTGCATGTGCAAGCTGTATTGCAAAAGGCATAGGAGAAATTGACTTGACCTTTTGCAGTAAGGTTTTGATCTGACTGGCCTGCTGGTCATTCCAAAGCCCTAAATCGGCATAACTGATACGCCCTTCAGGCTGTACAGCGGTGGCTTCCACAATGCAAAGACCTGCACCGGATAAGGCATAATTGGCCCATTGTTGTTCATGCCAGTAAGTGATTTCACCTTGCTCGGTTGCAGAGTACTGACACATCGGGGCAATCACAATTTTATTTTTAAGTTGCAATGATCCAAACTGAACCGGCTGAAATAGTAGTGACACGCGGTATTCCCTCTTTTTGTGAAGTGGCTTTTCAGAACTTTTTACCAAAAAATAAAAAACAGGCTCTGATGAGCCTGTTTATTTATAACGTGATTAAATTCTTTTTAGAAGATCACTCGTGTAGTCAAACCTAACACCAATGCATTATCCACTTGATTGCTAGACCCCGGATTTATAACGTATTGCAGGTTTGGACGTAGCATCAGCCATTTTGTTGCGTTATAGCTGTAGTTGAGTTCGATATTGTATTCGGCACTCGCATCATAAATTGGACGTGAATCTGCAAAGCGGTCATTTACATGTACACGGTTAACCGCTAAACCCAATATATCATTCGGCTGGCTATCCACCAGACCAATATATTTCAGACCCAACTGTTGTGAATTATCTACTTTATTGGTATCACGATCATGCCAGGTAAAGTTAGCGAATGAGTGTAAACCCTGACGGTCATTACCCGTTGAAGTCAATTGCTGCTCTACAGCTAACCAGCCCGCAAAGGTGCGGTTTTTTCCTTCACCTGTCGCAACATCTTTCTGGTTGGCAACATCATCAGCAGTGTTATACATACCGCCTACACGATAGCTGCCAGGCAAACCATTTACCAATGATTTTGGTGTCCAGATTACTTCTGCAGGAATGGTCACACCATCAGCATTGTCGGTATCCAGACTCCAGCCCTGACCTTCGGCTTTGGCATTACCATTATCTGGATTAAATTCATAAACACCGACTTGTACAGCAACTTCAGGATTTAACTGCTGTTTTACACGTGCACCCCATTGTGCGACTGGGGTATTCATCCAGATATTGCCCTGCCATTTACCCATCTGCGCAGCACAAAATGCTGTACTGGCAAAATCACAGGCCATCACATTAAAGTCCATACCGAGACCCAGACGACCAGCTTTAATACTCAGTCCTTGATCCTTATAGTTCTTTTCAATTGAAAGTTCGGTTAAACGGCTGTCCTGGTTACCACGGCCAAATGTCCCTTGAACATTGGCCCATTGAGCTGCATCACCTTGTAAATCACGTACCGATGTACTTTGACCCTGACGCGCAGTCGCCACTGCACGAACAGTTACGCCATCCCAGCCAGCCAGTTTTTCCATGTCTAACTGTGTACCCAACCATAACTGTGCAGAAGTTAGAGGATCAGCCCCTTCATTACGTCCGCCATCAGCCAGATACGCTGTATCTGTCAGCAAGTTTGCTTCAAACTTGACACCTTGTTGAGCAAGTTCAGTACGTTTTCCATTCCAGTCACCTAATAGGTACTGTCCTTGAGGATCAAATGCAGATTCAGCCTGAGCAGAGGTCATGGCTGCCATCAATGGCAATAAAGCTAGACTTAACTTTTTCATATAAAACCTAAACATATGGAGAGAGTAAAGGCAGCCTGATGCATGCCCTGTATGACTTGATACAGAACGTTACATAACTTTTCACTTAAAAACGCAGCAATTTTTTTATTATTGGTAAAACTTTAAGTTATAAGAAAATATATTTTATATAACAATAAATTCTATATAATTTATATTTTTCAGTATGTTAAATACTAAAAATCAACCCATATATTTCCTATTTTTATTATTTAAATCTAAAACCTGCTCAATATTAAAGTTTATTTTTTAACCAATTGTTAAAATATTTTTGAATGTCCTGCTTATAACTTCTATTCAAACAGGACTTGCATTCAGACTTAAAACGCCCAATATTAGCCTCATGATATTAGCTGCTAAGTGTTATGCCTGAATTACCCGAAGTTGAAACCACCAAAACCAGCCTCCTTCCCCTTCTTAATCAGCAAGTGCTAAAAGTTGAAGTGCGTCAGCCTAGTTTACGTTGGCCGATTCCTGATGATCTCGCGCGTCTGCAAGGACAGCGCCTGATTCAGCTTACGCGTCGTTCCAAATATATTCTGGCGCAATTTGAACAGGATACGATGCTCTGGCATCTGGGTATGTCAGGCAGCTTTCGCTTGTGTGAAGCCAATGAAGAATTGCGCAAGCATGATCATCTGATTATCCAGTTTGAAGAGATCCAGCTGCGTTACCATGATCCGCGCCGTTTCGGCTGTATTCTCTGGTTAGACGCTCAATCACAAAGCAAACTGATTGATACGCTTGGGCCGGAGCCATTAAGCGATGCTTTTAATGCCGAATATCTATTTGAAAAACTAAAAAATAAAAACGTTGGCACCAAAGTTGCAATTATGGATAACCATTTCGTGGTCGGCGTAGGCAATATCTATGCAACTGAAAGCCTGTTCAATATGGGTATTCATCCAGCCCAGCCAGCCTCAAGTTTGAGTTTCGAACAGATTGAAAAACTGGTGGTTGAGATCAAGCGTATTTTAAAACAGGCGATTGACTTAGGTGGTTCTACCTTACGCGACTACACCAATGCTATGGGAGAAAATGGTTATTTCCAGCAGACGCTGTTGGCTTATGGCCGTGCAGGAGAAATGTGCGTGAACTGCGAAACGACACTAGAAAATATCAAGCTCGGCCAGCGTGCATCCGTCTATTGTCCTGAATGCCAGCCGCTGAAAAAGGTAAAGCTTTCATCCAAGCGTGTGGCTGCTGTACGAGGTAAGAAATCATGAAGACTGCGATTGTCCGTCATATTCTGGTGAAGGATAAAGATACGGCTGAACAGCTTAAGAAGAAGATTCTGGCAGGTGCAGATTTTTCTAAGATTGCCAAACAATATTCGACCTGTAACTCTGCCAAACGTGGTGGTGAACTCGGTGAAGTAAAAAAAGGCCAACTTGTTCCAGTGATTGATAAACTGGTCTTTACTGCTGCAGAACATGTTCTACATGGCCCAATCAAAAGTCAGTTCGGTTTTCATTTGGTCGAAATTAAGTTTCGGATGGATTTTTAATTTTATAAATCCCTCCCAACCTCCCTTTAAGAAAGGGAGGAGTCCCCCTTTGAAAAAGGGGGATTTAGGGGGATTAAAAAAACGGCACACTCAGCGCCGTTTTTTATTTATCCCTAAAGCTTAAGCTTCCGGACGTTTTTTTAGCTCATCACGAATTTCACGCAACAATGCAATATCTTCTGGAGTCGCTTCAGGTTCAGGCGCTGCTTCTTCTGCTTTATCACGGCGCAGTTTGTTCATCAGTTTCACCAACCAGAATACAACCCATGCCAATAACAGGAAGTTAATGAGAATGGTCAAGAAATTACCATAAGCAAAGACATTCAGACCGGCTGCCTGTGCTTCAGCCAGATTGGTCACATTATTTGGATTATCGCCTAACACGACAAACCAGTTAGAGTAATCAACATCACCACCCAAGATCCAGCTCACGACAGGCATGATGATGTCTTTCACCATAGAATCGATAATTTTACCGAAAGCACCGCCAATGATCACACCCACTGCGAGATCCATGACATTGCCTTTTACCGCAAATTCTTTAAATTCTTGAATAATGCTCATAAAGTCACCAGTATTTTTATGCAATTTTGTGATGGATTATACATTAGTTAGGGATTTCTATTTAAAACTAATTTATTAAGTGTATGTAATTTCTACTCAATAAAAAAGCCGCTGAACTGATTCAGCGGCTTTTTTCGTATCAGTGACCGGTCTTATTTAGAACGGTTACGTTTACGTTCGTTTTCAGTCAGGTAACGTTTACGGATACGGATTGACTTAGGTGTTACTTCAACTAGCTCGTCATCTTCAATGAATTCAAGCGCTTGTTCTAGCGTGTATTCAAGGTTTGGAACAAGAGTCAATGCTTCATCAGTACCAGACGCACGTACGTTAGTTAACTGTTTCGCTTTAGTTGGGTTAACCACCATGTCGTCAGAACGTGAGTTGATACCTACGATCATACCTTCATAAACTTCTAACTGTGGTTTAGCAAATAGACGACCACGGTCTTGAAGTGTGAACAGTGCATAGCCCAGGCAAGTACCTTGAACCATAGAAATCAGTACACCGTTTTGACGTTTCGCAACAGTACCTTGTTTAGCAGGACCGTAGTGCGAGAAGCTTGAAGTCATGATACCAGTACCAGAAGTCATGGTCATGAATTCAGAACGGAAACCGATCAAGCCACGTGAAGGAACAGTTGCTTCAATACGGATACGGCCTTTACCGTCCACTTCCATATTAGTCATTTCGCCTTTACGGTGACCCATTTGTTCCATTACAGAACCTTGGTGCTGTTCTTCAACGTCAAACGTTACGTTTTCGTACGGTTCTTGCATTTGACCGTCGATTTCTTTCATGATCACTTGTGGACGTGATACACCAAGCTCGAAGCCTTCACGACGCATGTTTTCGATCAGTACAGAAAGGTGAAGCTCACCACGACCAGATACTTTGAAACGGTCAGGACTGTCAGTATCTTCAACACGAAGTGCTACGTTGTGGATCAATTCGCGGTCTAGACGTTCACGGATATTACGTGAAGTTACGAATTTACCTTCTTTACCAGCGAACGGAGAGTTGTTCACCTGGAAAGTCATAGACACTGTAGGTTCATCTACAGAGAGTGCTGGAAGCGCTTCAACATTTTTAGGATCACAGATTGTATCTGAAATGTTCAGTGCATCGATACCAGTTACACAAACGATATCACCTGCAGAAGCTTCTTCAATATCAACACGTTCTAGACCATGGTAACCCATGATTTTCAAGATACGGCCGTTACGAGTTTTGCCTTCTTTGTCGATGACAGTCACAGGAGTGTTCAGTTTTACAGAACCGCGCTGGATACGACCAACACCGATTACACCTACGAAGCTGTTATAGTCCAAAGATGAAATTTGCATCTGGAATGGACCGTCAACGTCAACTGCTGGTGGCTCAACGATGTCTACGATTGTTTGGAACAATGGAGTCATGTCGTCAGCAAGTTCTTCTGGAGAAGGACCAGCAACACCACGAAGACCAGAAGCATAAACTACTGGGAAGTCTAACTGTTCATCAGTACCGCCAAGGTTGTCGAACAGGTCGAATACTTGGTCGATTACCCAGTCTGGACGCGCACTTGGTTTATCAACTTTATTGATAATTACGATTGGTTTCAAACCACGCGCGAACGCTTTTTGCGTTACGAAACGGGTTTGTGGCATAGGACCTTCTTGTGAATCTACAAGAAGCAGTACGCAGTCAACCATCGACATTACACGTTCAACTTCACCACCAAAGTCGGCGTGTCCCGGGGTGTCCACGATGTTAATACGGTATTCTGTATCTGTACGTTTATCTAACCACTTGATTGCAGTGTTTTTTGCAAGAATGGTAATACCACGTTCAGATTCTAACGCGTTCGAATCCATGACACGCTCGATCTCACCCGCGCGATCACCGAGAGCACCTGATTGTTGCAAAAGTTTGTCTACAAGAGTGGTTTTACCATGGTCGACGTGCGCGATAATGGCAATGTTACGGAGAGTTTTAATATCTGACATGTAAATTCGATACGTTTTAAATTTGAGGGCAAATTATACAGAAAAATACAAACTTTTGACAGTGACTGTTTGTAGAGAGCGTCAATTTTTTTTCCAATTACTTTTGTAATGACGTGTAACTCGATTAGAATAGCGCCACCCAGCCTTAATTTGCATTGACACATGTCTGATTTTAATCAATCTCCTCTTTCTAAAGATCAACTTGACCTTGTCTACGGCCTTGAAGATCGTCCTAAACCGTTTATCGCATTTTTAGCCGCATTCCAGCATTTATTGGCCATTATTGTCCCAATTGTAACGCCAGGTTTACTGATCTGTCTGGCATTGGGTGTGTCTAAAGAAGACACCAACATGATCTTGTCCATGTCTTTGGTGATCTCTGGTATCGCAACTTTCTTACAATCCAAGAAAGTGGGTCCCTTTGGCGCAGGCTTGCTGATTGTTCAGGGTACAAGTTTTAACTTTATTGGCCCAATCATCGGGATCGGTTCAGCGATGGTCGCTGCAGGCACACCGGTAGAAGCGGTGATGGCTTCGATCTTTGGTGTAGTGATTGCAGGTTCATTTATTGAAATGGGCGTGTCACGCATTTTGCCATGGGTGAAGAAACTCATTACTCCACTAGTAACGGGTATTGTAGTTCTATTGATTGGTTTAACCTTGATTAAAGAAGGTCTGATCAGCATGGGTGGTGGTTATCAAGCCATGGGTGACAAAACTTTCGCCAATGCAGATAACCTGATCATGTCATGTACCGTTCTGGCATTAATTATTTTACTGAACCGTGTGCGTATTACCTGGGTAAAAAGCTCAGCAATTCTGATTGCACTGGTTGTGGGTTATATCCTTGCCGGCTTTATGGGTCATCTCAACTTTGATGGTTTAAAAGATGCACCTCTGGTTCAGATTCCTACCCCAATGCATTTTGGTTTAAGCTTCTCATGGAGCTTATTCATTCCAATGGCATTCATTTACCTGGTGACTTCACTAGAAGCCATTGGTGATATTACCGCAACATCAAAATTATCGAATCAGCCAGTGGATGGTCAAACCTGGATGAATCGCATTAAAGGTGGTGTGTTAGTGAATGGTGCTAACTCTCTGCTTGCAGGCTTATTTAATACCTTCCCAAGTTCAGTTTTCGCACAAAATAATGGTGTGATTCAATTGACTGGTGTAGCTAGCCGTTATGTTGGGATATGGATCGCAGCACTCCTTGTGATTCTAGGTCTACTGCCTGCTGTTGCAGGTGTGATCCAAGCCGTTCCTCAAGCTGTGCTTGGTGGCGCAGTGATGGTGATGTTTGGTGCAGTCGCTGCATCTGGGATTAATATCCTGTCTGGTATTCACTTAGACCGTCGTGCCCTGCTGATCATTGCAATCTCGCTTGCACTTGGCTTAGGCGTTGCACAGGTACCTCAGATTCTGGAACATCTTCCTGAATTATTCCGTAACATCTTTAGTTCCGGTGTTGCGACAGGCGGTATTGCAGCCCTCATATTGAATATTGTCCTTCCTGAAGTAAAGAAGTAATTTCATGTCCAAAAAACACTGTCTGAGTTGGACTCGGACAGTGTTTTTTCTATTGGAGAAAGATCTATGGATCCTAAAAGCGAAGTTTTATTAAGACAATATGATTATTTGTCTGGTCGCGTATTGCTGGTAAATGCCCCGACCGATGAGCTTCTTGCTGAATGTGGTGAATCTATCCAGCCCTTTGTTTGGACATGGAATTATAATGATTTTCAATATTTCCAGTCACAGCAGGCCCAGATTCATTTCGGCGCAGAATTTCCTGATCAGGAATTTGATCAGGCAGTTATTTTCGTACCTAAATCAAAAGAATTATTGAATTATCTGATTCACAATATTGCAGCCCGATTAAAACAAGGCAGCAGTGTCTTTCTGGTCGGTGAAAAGAAAGGTGGCGTAGAGCGTGCGGCAAAGCAGCTACAGGCTTATGGTAAACTCATCAAGCTCGACAGCGCACGACATTGCCAATTGTGGCAATTGACTCTAGACTGCACGGTCGAAGCAAAAGCGTTGGCAGATTGGGCACAGACCTATACAGTGGCCACACCAAAAGGTGATTTGCAGATTTGTGCACTTCCAGGTGTATTCAGTCAGGATCATCTGGATGTAGGAACAGCGGTGTTCTTACCCTATTTATCTCAGGTGACCTCAGGCAAGATTGCCGACTTTGGCTGTGGTGCAGGCGTGATCAGTGCTTATTTATCCAAACTGAATCCTGAGAACCGTATTTTTGCTCTGGACGTGGATGCCTTTGCCTTGGCTTCTACTCAAATGACATTTGAGAAAAATCAGCTCAGTCCTCAGCAGCTGGAAATTAAAGCTGTGTCAGGTATTGAAGATGCACCGCTCTTTTTACATGCCATTGTCAGCAATCCTCCTTTCCATCAGGGAATCCAGACCAATTATGCGGCCAGCGAAACTTTATGCAAGACTTCGCGTCGTCATCTCAAGTCTGGCGGTGAATTATGGATTGTGGCAAACCGTTTCTTAAATTATCCAATTTTAATTGAACAAAGTTTTGGCCAATGTACAGTCAAAACTGATCAACAAGGTTTTAAAGTGCTCTTCGCCAGCACTCAAAAAAATGCTAAGGAATCATGATGAGCGAAACTCAGAACAGCGTGCAGCTGCAGCGTAAGCTTGGTGCTCGTCATCTCAATATGATCGCGATTGGCGGGTCTATCGGTACAGGTTTATTCCTGGCCTCAGGTGCGACTATTGCCAGCGCAGGCCCGGGTGGCGCACTTCTCGCCTATGCCCTGATTGGCGTAATGATTTATTTCTTGATGACCAGCCTTGGAGAACTTGCGACTCATAATCCGACCTCGGGCGCATTCTTTACCTACGGTACCAAATATGTCGAAGGTGGTTTCGGTTTCGCTTTAGGCTGGAACTACTGGTACAACTGGGCGATTACCGTTGCCTTTGAACTGGTTGCCGTACAGTTCATTATGAAATTCTGGTTCCCTGATATTCCGGGCTTTTACTGGAGTGCGATCTTCCTCGCTGTGATCTTTGGGATTAACGCTCTCACAGTAAAAGGTTTTGGTGAATCAGAATTCTTCTTCTCATTAGTGAAAGTTCTGGCAATTATTGCCTTTATCATCATCGGGATCTGGATGATTGCCAAGATCATGCTCACACCGGGTGTTTCGGCATTTGCAAACTGGAGCGTAGGTGAAGCGCCTTTTGTAGGCGGTTTCCAGGCCTTGATTGGTGTTGCCATGATTGCCGGATTCTCGTTCCAGGGTACCGAGATGGTTGGTGTAGCGGCTGGTGAATCTAAAGATCCGCGAAAAACCATTCCAGTCGCGATCAAGCAAATCTTCTGGCGAATCCTGCTGTTCTATATCGTATGTATTTTCATTATCGGTACATTGGTTGCTTATAATGATCCGCGTCTCTTACAGGCAGCTGCAACTGAAGATATTGCCCTTTCTCCATTCACTTTATTGTATGAGAAAGCAGGTTTTGCTTTTGCAGCCAGTATGATGAATGCGGTAATTCTGACTGCGATTCTGTCTGCAGGTAACTCAGGCATGTATTCTTCGACCCGTATGCTGTTCGATATGGCACGTAAAGGCAGTGCGCCTAAGCTGTTTGCCCATCTGGATCCACGCGGTGTACCGATGAATGCCCTGTATGCGACCACGGCGATTGCGGCACTATGCTTCTTGACCACATTCTTTGGCGAGCAGGAAGTCTTTAACTGGTTGCTGAATATGTCAGGTATGTGTGGCTTCATTGTCTGGCTCGGAATTGCGATCTCACATTACCGCTTCCGTAAAGGTTATCTGGCTCAAGGCTATCAACTTGAAGGTCTAGCCTATAGAGCTAAATTCTTCCCGTTCGCGCCTTGGTTTGCCTTCGTCCTTTGTTCAATTGTTGTTCTAGGTCAAAATTATCAAGCTGTCCTAGATGGTGAGTGGTTGGCTGTCCTTTCTACTTATATCGGTATTTTATTATTCCTGGTGATCTGGCTAGGTTATAAGTGGAAATATAAAACCAAACTGGTTTCCTATCAGGAGATGGATGTTCGACCGATGAATATTGAAAAACACTAAGTTCTCACCTTTATTAAAAAAGCAGCTCAAGTAGCTGCTTTTTTATATTCTGAAATCAGCTATGACGCATGACAAAATTACGGTCATCAATCACGATGACTTGCTGACAAATACCTTTTACTCGACGCTGCTGTTCGAAAACTTCTTTAGACATAGCATTAAAACTATCAAAGAAACTGATTTCTTTTTCATTGATTTCATAAATTAATGAATGGTTCCCTACCCCTTCCAGCGTATCGTAGAACACGATTACAAAACGGCCTTTATCTACTGATTTTTGAATATCTGTATAAGAAAGTGGATATTCATGAACAGACACTTTGAGTTCTTGTGCTTTTTGATAAAACTGGATTTCAAGCGGCTGTTTATCGGGATCAGTTTCTGTAAAAAATTCAACATCAAGCCCTAGTGTTTTAAGTGCAACAGCGAGTGCAATACTTGAAGCTCCCATCTCATCATTATGCTGTGTCAATTGTACTAAATCAGGAATATGCAGATCTATTCCATAATGATGAAAGATCATCCAGATCGCATAAATACCACTATTAGCTTCCAGACTTTGTAAGTCTTGAGGAAGTTCTATGCTCATGCTTTAACTCAAAATCAGTTTCGAGCAGCAAGTGTATGCAAAAAACAGCCATAAAAAAAGCGACTCAAAGAGTCGCTTTTTTTAATCACTGTTCAATAACGAATTATTGAGCAGCTGGTTGTTCAGCTAGAACAGTACGGCTACCAGTGATTGTCGCGAATACACGACGGTTCATAGCACGACCTTCTTTAGTGTTGTTGTCAGCAATCGGTTGATCCCAAGCGAAACCTTGAGTAGACAAACGAGATGCATCTACGTTGTATTCGTTAACAAGTGCAGATTTAACAGAGTTAGCACGAGCTAGAGATAAACGTTCGTTCAATGCACGTGGACCAGTGCTGTCTGTGTGACCTTCGATACGAGCAGTTGCGTTTGGATATTCAACTAGCTTCTCAGCAACTTTCGCGATTTCTGGTTTGTATTGGTCTTTGATGTTTGATTTATTCGTATCAAAGAACACGCGAAGTTCCATGTTCAGGTCTTCAGTCAACTCTTGTGGAGCTGGAGCAACTGGAGCAACCGGCTCAACTGGAGCAACTTCTACAACGTCAGCAGCTGGTTTCAAACGGCCACCTAGAACTACGTTAAGACCAGCAAGTGCTGTATAGTTCCAGAATTTTTCGTCAAAGTGGTAAGTACCACGAGCTTCAGTACGTAGCGCTAAAGCATCGTTGATGTGCCAGAATGCACCGATACCAGCATTACCTAGTGTACCTTCTTCTTCATCACCACGAGTACCGCGTTCTACACCATCAAATTCATATTTGTAGTGACCAGCACCTAACAATGCATATGGTTTGATTTTGCTGTCATAGTTGCCAGTGAACACATCAGAAGTTGCATAGAAGTTACCTGCGATGTTCTGACCTTTGTATTCTGCTCCAGGAGCAGCGCCATCTACATCACCTTTAACCTGGCTATATTCAGCTTCAAAACCTAACCATGGAGTTAGTTCAACACCAATCGCAGCACCTACAAACAAATCATCCTGTAATTCAGGACCACTTGTTAGTTCACCATCATTACCGTCATTGTTGTGTTGGGTGTCTTGCCAAGTATAACCTAACATTAATGGAGTAACAGTTACGCCTGCGTTTGCAGCAGCAAAAGGAGCAGCTACAAGCATTGCTAAAGCAATACGACTCATTTTCATGGATTTATCCTCCAGAGATAACAATTGTTGTTCAAGCTCAAGCCTTCTAATAGGCCATTCTGAGATAGGCTTTTTTTACCCCAGTGTTATTTTTAAGCTATTCACTGCGCATCATACAAACACTTTATTATTTTTCCAAGTGCTTGATTAATCTAATCAAGTAAATTATTGACAAAATTACTTACAATTTCCGTTGTAATTCAGTAATTTTTTACTCAATTTTTTGTTGTGAATCGCCTATTGTCATTGCCAATTTATTTTTAAGCGCCTTTTTGAATTTTGAGTAAGGCATTTCTTACTCGCTCAATTAAGCATAAAAAACGCACAATTAATAGCATGTTTCAAATAAAAATAATATATAAATCAGGTAACTCTATGTATAAAAAGATAACAAGAGCGTTCACTATTGTTGAGTTAATTATCTGTATTGCCCTTATCGCAATTGTGGTCACAATTGCCTTGCCTTACTTTCATGATTATCTATCCAAGCAGGAAGCTAAAAATATTCCGATGAAACTTACAGCAACCAATCGTTATGCACGCAGCCAGGCAGCTGTGTTTCACCAGAATATTGTGATTTGTCCTAGTCAAGATTCATTAACCTGTCAAGCAAACCAATGGAATAAAAATTTGCTGGTATTTATTGATAAAAACCGTAATCGTCAAGTCGACAATGACGAACAAATTTTACACATTGAACAACTTAATCTTAAATACGGTAACTTGAGTTGGCGAGGTGCTTTAAGTATGCCGAACGTAACTTATCAAGCCCAGACGGCTTTACCAATTGGATCGAATGGCAGCTTTTATTATTGTTCTACTCACCTTTCGTCCCAGCAACGTATTGTCTTGAATAAAATGGGACATATCCGGATCGAACATCTGGCCTCCTGTTAATAAAACCCTAGAGTCTATGATTTATCCAGATTAGGACTTTAATCCTGTACTTTTTTCAATATACTGCTTAGGTTCGAGAAAAAATGATCAAAACTTATAGGGAGATATAACAATGACTGACATCGTAATTGTCAATGGCGCACGTACAGCGATGGGCGGCTTTCAAGGCAGCTTGGCTAGCGTTACTGCACCTGAACTGGGTGCTGTCACCATCAAAGAAGCGATTGCTCGTTCAGGCTTGCAGCCAACCGATATTGAAGAAGTCATTATGGGTTGTGTACTCCCGGCAGGTTTAAAACAAGGTCCTGCTCGTCAAGCGATGCGTAAAGCGGGTCTGCCTGATTCTACAGGTGCCGTCACCATCAACAAATTATGTGGTTCAGGCATGAAAGCAGTTATGCAAGCGGCAGATATGATTAAGGCAGGTTCTGCAACTTATGTAGTTGCTGGTGGGATGGAATCCATGACCAATGCGCCATATGTATTGCCAAAAGCACGTGGCGGTTTCCGTATGGGTCATGGTGAAATCAAGGATCATATGTTCCTCGATGGTCTGGAAGATGCTGAAACTGGTCGCCTGATGGGCTCATTTGCTCAAGATATGGCGAATACAAAAGGCTATACCCGTGAACAGATGGATGAGTTTGCAATCCGTTCACTGAAACGTGCTCAAACTGCAGTCAATGAAGGCTACTTTGCTGATGAAATCGTGCCAGTCACTGTTTCCACCCGTAAAGGTGATGTCGTAGTTGATAAGGACGAACAACCTTTCAATGCCAATATTGACAAGATTCCAACTTTACGTCCTGCTTTTGCAAAAGACGGGACCATTACGGCAGCAAATGCCAGCTCTATTTCAGACGGTGCCTCTGCCCTTGTGCTGACTTCAAGCGACAATGCAGCAGCTAAAGGTTTAGCGCCTTTGGCTAAAATCATTGCTTATGCTTCAAACTCCCAGCATCCATCTGAATTCACGATTGCGCCAGTGGGTGCGATTCAGAAAGTTCTGGATAAAACTGGCTGGAAAGCTGAGGAAGTTGACCTTTGGGAAATCAATGAAGCGTTTGCTATGGTCACCATGTGCCCAATGGATGAGTTCAAGCTTGATCCTGAAAAAGTCAACATCAATGGTGGTGCATGTGCGCTCGGTCACCCGGTTGGTTCTACAGGTTCACGTATTATCCTGACCTTGATTCATGCATTGAAACGTACAGGCGGTAAACGTGGTATCGCTGCGCTATGTATTGGCGGTGGTGAAGCAACTGCGGTCGCAATCGAACTGATCTAATTCTTTTATAATCAATTCGTAGAGAGGGCTTTTATAGCCCTCTTTTTATTTTATAAATATTTCATTTTTTTATTATCTATCCATAAAGTAAATTCTTTTAATTACATTTTCATAAAGCTTCTTTATCAATCAGATTCAATTCAGGGCGTAAATTAAAGGGATTCAGAATAAGAAAAGGAATCCTGCATGCGACTTAATCACTATCTCAATTTCCAGGGTGAAACCGAAGCTGCCTTTACCTTTTATCGTTCGGTATTTGGTGGCGAATTTTCCAGTCTAACCCGTTATGGAGATACGCCTGGACAGCAAGGAATTGATTTATCAGATGAAGAAAAAAATCTGATTTTGCATATCTCACTTCCAATTAATGAATACACAGAGCTCATGGGCTCTGATATCAATGACAAACTCTGTACTGAAAATACACCAGCATTTAGTAAGGGTACTAATCACTATATTGCGATTATTTTAAGTGCCAATGAACAGGATGAAGCCAAACGACTCTATGAAGCTTTATCGGTGAATGGTCAAATCGAAATGCCTTTAGAAAAAACCTTTTGGGGTGCGCTTTATAGTGCCTTTACGGATCAATTCGGAGTGCAATGGATGATTAACTGCCTACTTGAAGAACGTGCACCCTAAGATTTAAATACAAAAAAGCCTCCAGATGGAGGCTTTTTTAGTTGAAGGTGAATTAAGCCCCAGTTTGATAATTCGGCGTCGGTACTGCTGTAGAAGCTTGGTAAGGATTGGTAAAATCACCCAAACCTGCAGCTGCTTCCTGAATATCTTTACCTTCTTTAATGACAAAAGTATCGAAACCAGAACGCTTCATGTAGTTCAAGACATCTTTGAACACATCACCAGTCGCACGCAGCTCACCCTGGAAACCTTGACGGCGAAGCAATGCAGCAAATGAATAACCACGGCCATCATTAAAACCTGCAAACTCAATAAAAATAGCATCAAGTTGGTCTACTGGGAATTCATTGGTTTCAGGTGAAGCATCAACCGTTAAGTACAATGCTTTTTTACCAGAAATATTGGCAATCTGGTCTAACTGCTCTACAGTCAGAACTACATCACCCTGTGGCAATACACCATCTTCACCAATTAGCTGGTAAGTGTTATCTGCAATTGTGCCATCTTTAGAGAGCACTTGTAGTGCGGTATTAAGCATATGCGCGCTCCTTGAATGGTTGAATGCCGACACGACGATAAGTATCGATAAACTCTTCACCGTCCTGACGCAAGTCAAGATAAGTATTCAGAATTTCTTCTACGATATCCGGCACCACTTCTGCAGCAAATGATGGCCCAAGAATGTCACCAATAGAGGCATCATGATCCGCATTACCACCTAAAGTGATCTGATAGAATTCAGCGCCTTTTTTATCTACACCCAGTATTCCGATGTTACCTACATGGTGATGACCGCAGGCATTCATACAACCTGAAATGTTCAGGTCCAGTTTACCCAAGTTGTAAATGGTATCCAGATCATCAAAACGGCGTGAAATCGCTTCAGAAATTGGAATGGATTTCGCATTCGCTAGTGAGCAGAAGTCACCACCTGGGCAGCAGATAATGTCAGTCAAGAAACCGATATGCGCACGTGCCAGGTTATGCTGATCCAGCGTCTGCCACAATTCGAACAGGTCTTTTTGTGGTACATCTACCAGCGCAATATTTTGCTCGTGAGTCGTACGCAGTTCACCGAAGGTGTACTTGTCTGCAAGATCTGCAATCAGGTTCATTTCCTCAGTGGTCACATCACCCGGTGCAATGCCTGCACGTTTCAGTGAAATCGTGACAATACGATAACCTTTCACTTTATGTGCATTGGTATTGATGTTGAACCATTGCTTAAACTTCGGATACTGAGCAAACAGCTCTGTGAAGTCTTCATCTGCATAATCCTGGTAATCAAATGGAGTAAAGTTTTCATCCATTCTCGCCAGCGTTTCAGCATCAATCTTCAACGTTTTAACAGTATGTGCAAATTCGGCTTCAACTTTCTCAGCAAAGACTTCAGGCGTCAGAGCTTTTACCAAGATTTTGATACGCGCCTTATATTTGTTGTCGCGACGGCCGTGCAGGTTATAGACACGTAGTACTGCTTCAAGATAAGCAATCAGGTCTTCACGTGGTAGGAAGTCACGAATAAAACTACCAATTACTGGCGTACGGCCCAAGCCACCACCGACTTTAATTTTATAACCGATTTCTCCAGCTTCATTTTTTACGATATAGACACCGATATCGTGGAATGAAGTTGCTGCACGGTCAATCTCTTCCAGCGCAGATACCGCAATCTTGAACTTACGTGGCAGGAAAGCAAATTCCGGGTGGAAAGTTGACCATTGACGGATCAATTCACAGGTCGGACGTGGATCTGCAATTTCACCTGCCACCACACCTGCATACTGGTCAGTGGTAGTATTACGGATACAGTTCCCTGAAGTCTGGATCGCATGCATTTGCACGGTTGCCAGTTCAGCCAGCATATCAGGCACGTTTTCTAGTGCAGGCCAGTTAAACTGGATATTCTGACGGGTTGAAACGTGTGCATAGCCACGATCATACTCTTTCGCCAGATCAGCCACTTTACGAAGTTGTTTAGAATTCATCAGGCCATAAGGTACCGCAATACGCAACATAGGCGCATAACGTTGTACATAAAGACCATTTTGAAGGCGGAGCGGACGGTATTCATCTTCCGTCAATTTGCCCGCTAAATAACGTTCCGTCTGGTCACGGAACTGTGCAACACGTTCATTAATCAGTTGCTGATCGAAATCAGTATATAAATACATGGCGTACAGCTAGTAGTTTCTATTATATCGTCGGCAAGGATAACGACATTGAATCTATCAATAAAATGCTTTTTATACATATTTCATAGCGATTTTATTGATAAGCCTAGCAAACTTTCAATGATATAAAGCTTTAGATCAGCTTCTTCTGATTTTTAACGTGAATGATTTATTTTTTAAATCTTTAGCAGTTTTTTTCATAAACCAAAATGAGAAAGTCGCTCAATTACCACTCTTTGGTTTCGCCTAAAGCCTGACCAATAAATTGATATCGCATAGTTGATCTTGAAAACTTGATCGGGCAAGCCAGTTGAGCTTCGGTTTGCTCCCGCTGATCTACTTTAACTGGTACCTGCACCACCCATTCGCGTTGCTGTGCCAACTCAGAATGCAGGGCTTCATCAAGCTTTAATACAGGCTCGACACAGAAATCCGCCTGAGAAAATAAGGCTTGCCAGTGAGATAGAGGTTGGGATCTGATTTTATCGCGAATTGCCTGTTTTACTAAGGCATGATCTTCAGGCGCGAAAGAAGCACCTTTTTCCAGAATAATCGGCAAATCCAGCAATTGTGCCAGACCTTGCATGAATTGAGGCTCCAGACTGCCTATTGATAGATAGCGATCATCCTGAGTCTGATAATAGTCATAAAAGGTACCGCCATTTAAGTAACCTGATTCTATCTGCTGATGCTGATTACCCGCCAGACTAGCAGAAGCTGCCATATTATTTAATGTCGCCGCGCAATCGGTCATGGAAATATCAATATATTGTCCCTGACCACTGCTCTGCCGCTCAATCACCGCTGCCAGAATGGCAACCAGCGCATGCATGGAGCCACCCGCGACATCGGCAATCTGGATCCCCATTGCCGGTGGTCCGCTTTCGATCCGGCCACTATGCCCAGCAATCCCAGATAAAGCCAAATAGTTAATGTCATGCCCTGCCCGATCTTTATATAGACCCGTTTGGCCATAACCGGTAATCGAGCAATAAATTAAGCGTGGGTTGAGCGCACTGAGCGTTGGATAATCCAGACCAAGCCGTTGCATCACACCTGGACGAAATTGCTCTACGACAATGTCATAATCTGCAATTCGGGATTTGATTTGTTCAATATGTTCGGGATTCTTTAAATCCAGTGCGACAGAATGTTTGTTTCTGTTCAGATAATTATGCGTTGTGGCCTGTCCATGTGCAAAAGGTGGCATTAAACGTACCAGATCGGGACGTGTGGGTGATTCAATATGCACAACTTCTGCACCCATGTCTGCAAGATATAATGTGGCAAATGGACCGGGCAATAATGTAGAAAAATCTAATATTTTCAAACCTTTTAATGCATATGACATTGGAGTTATTACTCTATTTATATCGCTTTTTGTCTCATCATAAGAACATAAATGCCCAAAAACAATGTCATGTTCAGCCATTTACCTTGATAGTTTCGGCAATTTAACATGTAAGAAAATGGTAATTGGATTCTTGTAAATTGCCATTGATTTTTTATTTTTTGTCATTTAGGTCAAATATTAGTGAACATTAAAGAGACTGAAGGATTAAACATGAGTCGTGATACGATCAGTATCCATTTCGTCAATGCAGCCTTATACGGCGTTAAGCGCCTGGGCATGGATGTCGATACTTTATTGTCTCACGTTGGGATTGAAGCCGAGCTTCTGCATCAGCCCAAGGCCCGTATTTCGCCTGAACAATATACCCGTTTTATCAAGATGCTCTGGATGGTGACCCAGGACGAACATGTCGGTTTTGACAAACAGCCGCGTCGTCTGGGCACTTTCGCGATTATGTGCCAGTTGATCATCCATGCCAAAACACTGGGCGATGCACTCGAGCTTTCTTCTCAATTCTACAAACTCTTTGGTGATGATTGGTCTGTAACCCTGGAACGTGACAAGCATGAAGCGCGCCTCGTTCCCCTGATCCCAAATTCGATGGATCCGGAACACTTTATTACTGAAAGTATGTTGATGATCTGGCATGGTCTGGCATCGTGGTTAATTGAACGTCGTCTGCCGCTGGAACGTGTACATTTCAGCTACCCTCGCCCTGCGCATGCAGATGAATACGATGCGCTGTTCTTTGCACCTGTGATGCAGTTCGATATGCCGCGTACTGAAATTACCTTTGCAGCAGATTATCTGGATTTGCCAATTCGCCAGAATGAAGAAACTCTGGAAGAATTCCTGAAAGCAGCACCTGCTCAACTTCTAGTTAAATTTAAAAATACCAACTCGCTGACTTCGCGGATCCGGGATGTATTGAAGAGCCAGATCGGTGAAGAAATGCCGACCTTAAACGATGTTGCATCGATGCTCTATCTATCCCCACAAACCCTGCGTCGCCGTCTTGCTGCCGAAGGCAAGAGCTATCAGGGCGTGAAAGATGCGCTACGTCGCGATGCTGCGATTCACCTGTTATTGAATCCGGATTTAACGTTGGAAGACGTGGCACAACAGGTGGGCTTTAGTGAAACCAGCACTTTCCACCGTGCTTTCAAAAAATGGACAGGGGTAACACCAGGCCTATACCGTCAGTTACACGGTTACCATTAAAAACCTTGCTCTAAAAATGTATACTTGAAAAGTATCGTTTATTAAGCGCTACAAGCCCCTAGCCCAAGCTCCAGACTTGGGCTTTTTTATGCCCGCTTTTTAATCCATCAAGACTGACCAAATTGTTCAAATGATCTGGTCCGTTCTCGTCATTGCACTTCAAGATTTAATCATTACACTCGAAGCATTAGAACAATTTCAGTAAAGCAAGAAAAGGATATTGTATGAGCGAGGCCTATATTATTGATGCCATTCGCACGCCACGCGGAAAGGGAAAAAAAGACGGATCATTACATGAAGTTAAACCAATTAGTTTACTGACTACGCTCTTAAATGAACTGA
Source organism: Acinetobacter sp. YH12043 (assembly GCF_013419915.1). NCBI lineage: Bacteria > Pseudomonadati > Pseudomonadota > Gammaproteobacteria > Moraxellales > Moraxellaceae > Acinetobacter > Acinetobacter sp. YH12043. The sequence continues at coordinate 3,416 of NZ_VOZD01000016.1, read as the reverse complement.
AAGAACGCCATAACCTGGATACATCTCAGGTGGATGATATTGTGCTGGGCTGTGTGACTCCAATCGGTGATCAGGGTGCAGACATTGCCAAAACTGCTGCAATTGCCGCAGGCTGGGACAATGATGTGGCTGGCGTTCAGATCAACCGTTTCTGTGCTTCGGGTCTGGAAGCTGTAAATCTGGCAGCACAAAAAGTTCGTTCAGGCTGGGAAGATCTGGTCGTTGCGGGTGGTGTTGAATCCATGTCTCGCGTTCCGATGGGTTCTGATGGCGGCCCGTGGGCATTAGATCCTGAAACCAATATGGCTTGCGATTTTATTCCACAAGGCATAGGGGCTGACCTGATCGCGACCATTGATGGTTATAGTCGTGCAGATGTAGATCAATTCGCCGAGCAATCACAAAAGAAAGCGGCAGCAGCCCAAGCGAATGGTTATTTTGATAAATCTATTATTCCAGTGAAAGATAAAGCTGGCGTCGTGATTCTAGACAAAGATGAATTCATTAAACCGACAACAACTGCAGAAGGCTTAAGTGCATTAAAGCCAAGTTTTGCAACGATGGGCCAGATAGGCTTTGATGCTATCGCCCTACAGAAATATCCGGAAGTAGGCTCTGTAAACCATGTCCACCATGCAGGTAATTCTTCAGGCATCGTAGATGGTGCAGCAGTCGTATTACTTGCCTCCGAACAGGCAGTGCAACAGCAAAATCTCAAGCCACGCGCCAAAGTACTGGCAACAGCGCTAGTTGGTGCCGATCCAACCATTATGCTGACCGGCCCTGCCCCGGCTGCACGTAAGGCTTTAGCCAAAGCCGGACTCACTATTGATGATATTGATCTGTTTGAAGTCAATGAAGCTTTCGCTGCTGTGGTGATGCGCTTTATTAATGAAATGAAAGTTGATCCTGCCAAAGTCAATGTCAATGGTGGTGCCATTGCCATGGGACATCCACTCGGTGCGACCGGCGCCATGATTCTAGGCACTTTACTGGATGAACTGGAACGTCAAGGTAAGAAACGTGGACTGGCTACCCTGTGTGTGGGTGGTGGTATGGGCATCGCAACCATTATTGAGTTGGTATAAGGAGATCAGCATGAGCGCAATTCAATATCAAAAAACTGAAGATCACATTGTCATTCTGACCTTTGATTCTCCGAACCAGTCCGCCAATACCATGAATGCCGACTTTCGTACGGCTCTGGAAGAAGCCGTTGCCCAGTTACAGGCTGATGAACAGATTGCCGGGATTATTTTCCGATCAGCAAAAAAAACATTTTTTGCTGGCGGTGATCTGGATGAGTTAATTCAGGCGACGCCTGAACATGCCACCGAATTCTTCAATATGATTGAAGATATGAAAGCCAAACTGCGTTATATCGAAACGCGTGGCATTCCAGTAGTGGCAGCTTTAAATGGTACAGCCTTAGGCGGTGGTTGGGAAATTGCTTTATGTGCCCATCATCGTATTGCGCTGAATGATGCCAAAACCAAGTTTGGTTTGCCTGAAGTCACTTTAGGCTTGCTGCCAGGCGGTGGTGGTATTGTCCGTATGGTTCGTCTACTAGGCCTGCAAAATGCCTTACCTTTGCTGACGGAAGGCAAACAGTTCGGTGTAGAGAAAGCCAAGTCTTTGGGACTGGTGCATGACACAGCCGACTCACTGGATGAGTTACTAGATAAATCTATAGCCTGGATTAAACAACATCCGCAATCTCAACAGCCTTTCGATGTAAAAGGCTACAAAATTCCGGGAGGCTCTCCTTCTTCGCCTGCCGTTGCACAGATGCTGGCCATTGCTCCTGCGATGTTGCGTGATAAAACCAAGGGTTGTTATCCAGCACCAGAATCTATTCTCTCCGCTGCGGTTGAAGGTGCTCAGGTTGATGTCGATACTGCGCTAAGAATTGAGTCGCGTTATTTCACCTATCTCGCTACCGGCCAGATTTCCAAGAACATGATCGGTACATTCTGGCATGGCATGAATGCCATCAAGTCGGGTGCCAGCCGTCCTAAAGACTTTACGCTATGGAAAGCCACTAAAGTAGGTATTTTGGGTGCAGGCATGATGGGTGCTGGTATTGCCTATGTCACTGCCAGTAAAGGCATTCAGGTGGTGCTGAAGGATATTTCGGTCGAAACTGCGGAAAAAGGCAAAGCGTATAGCCAGAAATTACTGGATAAAAAAGTGGCTCAAGGCCGCTTAACAGCCGAAAAACGTGACCAGATTTTAGCTCTGATCCATGCTACTGCGAACATGGCAGATTTAGCAGGTTGTGACCTGATTATTGAAGCAGTATTTGAAAATCAGGAACTCAAAGCCAAAGTTACTCAGGAAGCAGAGCAATATTTATCAGCCAACGGTGTAATGGCATCCAATACCTCAACTCTACCCATCAGTGACCTAGCTCAAGCCTCTCAGAATCAGGCAAATTTTATCGGTCTGCATTTCTTTAGCCCAGTCGACAAAATGCAACTGGTCGAGATCATTAAGGGGAAAAATACTTCAGCAGAAACACTGGCCAAGGCATTTGACTATGTGCAGCAAATTGGCAAGCTACCGATTGTAGTGAATGACAGCCGTGGCTTCTTTACTAGCCGTGTCTTTGGCACCTTTGTACAGGAAGGATTACGTTTGCTTGCCGAAGGTGTGCATCCAGCTCGTATTGAAATGGCTGCACTGAAAGCCGGTATGCCAGTCGGACCACTTGCTATTCAGGATGAAGTCTCTCTGACGCTTTCTGAGCATGTAGCTGCAGAAAGCCGTAAGGCTCTGGCTACACAAGGCAAAGAACGTCCAAGCACCGATGCGGATGCCGTGATTCAAACCATGATTCATGAGTTTAACCGTAAAGGCAAAGCTGCTGGTGCAGGTTTTTATGATTATCCTGAAGGAGGCAAAAAGCAGCTGTGGTCTGGCCTAGAGCATTGGTATAAAGAAGTGGATATTTCTGAACAGGAAATGATAGACCGCTTCCTGTTTGTTCAAGCCCTCGATACTGTGCGCTGTCTGGAAGAAGGTGTGCTGGAGTCAGTGGTCGATGCGAATATCGGGTCAATCTTTGGAATTGGTTTTGCCGCCTGGACGGGAGGTGCTGTGCAGTTCTTGAACCAGTATGGTTTAACCAAAGCCTTGAATCGTGCTGAAATCTTGGAACGTAAATATGGCGAACGTTTCAAAGCGCCACAGTTACTCAAACAGAAAGTTGCTGAAGGTCAGCGTTTTTAAAACCTGAGTCTAAAAAGAGGAGCTTAGCTCACTGCTGTCCCATAGTTTGCTTTAAATAAAAAGGCTCTAGACTAGCAAAATGATTATGTTAGTCTAGAATCATGATAGAAAACAGTAAATTAAGTCACTACAAGATTAAAAAAATTATTCAATGCTTTTGTGTTGATATTCCTGCTTCCAAAACA